>JAOZUP010000097.1 GCA_029938595.1 Thermoanaerobaculales bacterium
TACGATTTTGCCGCATCCGGCATCCGGCATCCGGCATCCGGCATCCGGCATCCGGTATCGAGCCGGCGGCTATTGTACCCTCCATCGCGGAGGTGCCGATGCGGATCATCGTACTTGGAGCGGGCAGGGTGGGGGAAGCGATTGCCAGGGATCTGGCCGCCGGCGGGCGGTTCGAACTTACGGTGGCGGATGTATCGCAGGTGGCTCTCGATCGGCTTACCCCGGTCGAAGGACTGACGACAGTTCGGGCCGACCTCGTGGCGGGAGGCGAAATCGCCCGCCTCGTTGCGGGCCACGACCTGGTGGTGGGGGCGGTGCCTGGGCCGATGGGTTTCGCAACCCTGGGCCGGGTGATCGAGACCGGCGTCGACGTGGTCGACATTTCATTCTTCGAAGAGGATCCGTGGCCGCTCAACCAACTGGCCATGGACCGAGGCGTCACCGCAGTGATGGATTGCGGGGTGGCACCGGGATGTTCGAATCTGATTCTCGGTCGCGCAGAAGCCACGTGGGAGCGTGTCGAGGCATTCCGCTGCTACGTCGGCGGGCTGCCGGTGGCGCGCCATTGGCCGTACCAGTACAAGGCTGTGTTCTCACCCATCGACGTCATCGCCGAGTACACCCGGCCCGCGCGGCTGGTCGAGGGCGGCGAGGTGGTGATACGTCCAGCGCTGACCGAGGTGGAAGCGCTCGACTTCGACGAGGTCGGAACCCTCGAGGCCTTCAACACCGATGGGCTGCGCACCCTGCTCGAAACCTCCAAAGTGCCCGAGATGAAAGAGAAGACCATGCGCTACCCGGGTCACTGCGAGCAGATGTGCATGCTCCGAGATACAGGGTTCTTCGACGAGGATCCGATCGAGGTCGGAGGGACGAAGGTGCGGCCGATCGACGTCACGGCCGGGCTCCTGATCCCGGCGTGGCAGCTCGAGGAGGGCGAGGAAGATGTGACCGTGATGCGGGTCGAGTTGGATGGCGTGGTTGAAGGCGAGCGAGTAATGCGGACGTACGACCTCCTGGACCGCTACGACCGTCAGACTGGAATTACCTCGATGGCCCGCACTACCGGTTACACCTGTGCCGCGATGGTCAACGCGATGGCCGAGGGCCTCTACTCGGAGCCCGGTCTGTCGCCACCCGAGCTCGTCGGGCGAAATCAGGCCTGTTTCGACTTCATCTTCGACTACCTCGCCGAACGCGAAGTGCGCTTCGAAATCACCGAAGAATCGTTACAACGTTAGAACGTTCAAACGTTTAACGTTCTAACCTTCAAACGTCCCCTCGCCGTCGTGGGCGGCGAGGGTGCGCCGCACCAGCTCGGTGAGCAGCGCCTCGCGCTGGTCGAGCTCGAGTTCGAGGGCGCGCGCCACCACCGGCCACGCGGCGGTGAGCAGGAAGAGCGGCGCCGCCAGACCAAGAAAGAGCAGCCGCCCCTCGCTACTGGCATGCGGATTGTCGCCGTGGCCGATGGCGGTGGCGAGCTGCTCGAAGGCGGTGCGAAGCGGTGGCGTCAGAGACTCGATGGCCACTGAGCCACCGTCGGCGAGATCGCGGAGGAGGAGGCGGGTAGCGGCGTCGTCCGACTGCATCCGGTCGAGGACTCTTTGCAGTGCGCCGAGCACGCTCACCGGTGCGCGTTCACCGGTGTCGTCAGCAATGACGGGCCCCATGTCGGCGAGACCGGCGGCTGCCCGGCGCAACACTGCCCGATAGAGCTGGCGTTTTCCGCCGAAATGGTAGGAGACCGCCCCGGGGTTGGCGCCTGCCAGGTTGCAGATATCGCGCACGGAAGCTCCGCGGTAACCGTTGTCTGCAAAGAGGCGGGTCGCCGCCTGAAGGAGTCGTTCACGGGTGGTGAGATTCATACAGTTGTTTGTATCAATTCCCATCAGTTTTGGCAAGCGCTTCCTGGTACGATGCCTTGGTGGTGCTAGGAAACACGAGAATTCGGCGGCTGTCTGTCCGAAACTGCTTGGAATTGATGTTAAAGATAATATAATTCAATAATTTGAAATTTCCTAACAAACGGTTGTATGGTTTCCTGAATTCCGCCTTGACTTCGGTCATGCCGCTATTTAGGATCCGTATACAGGATGAGATATGCGGGCTAACGTTGTTGCCGTTATTCCGGCTCGCTGGGCCTCCACCCGTTTCCCGGGAAAACCGATGGCTGAGCTCGCCGGCGAGCCGATGATCGTCCATGTGGTGCGGCGCGCGTCGGAAGCGCGTACGGTCGATCACGTGATCGTTGCCACTGATGACGAGCGGATCGCCGAGGTGGCGGCGGGTGCCGGCGCCGAGGCGGTGATGACCGGCGAATGCCCCTCCGGTACCGATCGAGTGGCGGCGGCGATTGCAGACCGGAGCGAGTGGGAGATCGTGATCAACGTCCAGGGCGACGAGCCGCTGCTCTCTGGCGACAATATCGATGTTCTCGTCGAGGGCCTGCTGGCCGACGACGAGGTGCGGATGTCGACCTTGTGCAGGCCACTGGAGGCGGAGCGTGCCGAGGACCCGAACGCGGTCAAGGTCGTACGAGATCTTCGGGGACGGGCGCTTTACTTCTCGCGCTCGCCGATCCCCTATCCCAGGCATCGCGAGGCGGCGTGGAAGCTGTGGCGGCTGCACCTCGGGATTTACGGCTTCCGGCGCGATGCGCTTGCGGCATTCGTTGCTCTGCCGCCGTCCGAGCTCGAGCAGGCTGAGGATTTGGAGCAGCTACGGGCCTTGGAGCACGGAATTCCGATCCTGGTATTGGACGCGCCGCATCCGGCGTTCGGGGTGGACACGCCGGAGGACCTCGAGCGGGTCGAGAAAATCTTCAATAACGACTGAGAAGAAGGAGTCGAGATGGCCACGAAGTATGTGTTTTTCACCGGGGGCGTTGTCTCGGGACTGGGCAAGGGAATCTCGGCGTCGTCGCTGGCGGCGCTGATGGAGGCTCACGGTTACACGGTGACGATGCTCAAGGTGGATCCCTATATCAATGTCGATCCGGGGACGATGTCTCCTTTCCAGCACGGCGAGGTCTTCGTCACCGACGATGGCGCCGAGACCGACCTCGACCTCGGCCACTACGAACGATTCACCTCGGCCACCATGGGGAAGAAGAACAACTTCACCACCGGTAAGATCTACCAGGCGGTGATTGAGAATGAGCGGCGAGGAGACTATCTCGGCAAGACAGTGCAGGTGATCCCGCACATCACCGACGAGATCAAGGACGGTATTCGTGCTCTCGGCGGTGACGTCGATTTCGTCATGGTCGAAATCGGCGGCACCGTGGGCGACATCGAGTCGCTGCCCTTCCTCGAGGCCATCCGCCAGTTTGGGAGAGAGGCCGGACGAGGCAACGTGCTCAACGTCCACCTCACCCTGGTGCCCTACATCAAGAGCTCGGGCGAGCTCAAGACCAAACCGACTCAGCACTCGGTCAAAGGCCTGTTGCAGATCGGTATCCAGCCCGACATCCTGATCTGCCGGTGCGACCGGCCGCTGCCGCCGGAACTACGCGACAAGATCGCGCTGTTCTGCAACGTGGAGTCACGGGCCGTGATCCCCGCCCAGGATGCCGACACTATCTACGACGTGCCGCTCAAGCTCGCCGCTGAGGGCTTTGACGAGATCGTCCTCGAGATGCTGAATCTGCCCAAAGGCCAGCGCGATCTGAGCCGTTGGCGGGGCGTTGTCGACGCCACCCGCGCCGCCACCGAGGAGGTTTCGGTGGGCATCGTCGGTAAGTACGTCGAGCTGGCCGACTCGTACAAGTCTTTGAACGAGGCGCTGGTGCACGGTGGGCTCGCCAACGGTGTCAAGACGAACCTGGTCTTCATTGACTCGGAGACCCTCGAGGGCTCGGGCTACCCCGGCGAGCTGTTCGAGGTGGACGCCATTCTGGTGCCGGGAGGTTTCGGCAAGCGCGGCATCGAGGGCATGATTCGCGCCATCGAGTTCGCTCGCGGCCACAAGATCCCGTTCTTCGGCATCTGTCTCGGCCTGCAGACCGCCATCGTCGAATTTGCGCGCAACGTCTGCGGGCTTGCCGGCGCCCACTCGACCGAGTTCGTCAGCCAGCCGCCATACAAGGTGATCTACAAGATGCGTGAGCTGGTGGGTGTCGACCAAATGGGCGGCACCATGCGGCTCGGCAAGTACCCGTGCCGGCTGACGCCGTCGTCGCGGGCGTGGGAGATGTACGGCGCGGACGAGGTGTGGGAGCGACACCGCCACCGCTACGAGGTCAACCCCGAGTACGTGTCGCTCCTTGAAGAGAAGGGCCTGGTGGTCAGCGGCAGGTCGCCCGATCGGATCTTTGTCGAGGTCATCGAGCTTCCCGATCACCCGTGGTTCCTGGCCTGCCAGTTCCACCCCGAGTTCAAGTCGAGGCCGTATGATCCGCACCCGATCTTCCGGTCCTTTATTGGCGCCGCGGTGGAGTACCGCGACCAGCGCAAGGCCGAGGCTGCCGGGGAGGCGGCCGAGGTCGCAGGTGACGTCGATGAAGTGGTCGAGGCGGTGGAGACGGTTGAGGCCAACTAACGTTAGAACGTTCAACGTTTAACGTTTTAACGTTCCATCGCCGGTGCTAAACTGTCCGGCGATGGCAACGAAGGGTTTTGATCTCGCTCCCGGCATCCGCATCGGCGGCGGCTCGAGGCCGGTCTACATGGCCGGGCCGTGTGTCGTGGAGTCCCGCGACTTCGTCGTTGAGGTTGCCGGCAGGGTCCAGGAAATTGCTGGGCGCCACGGAGTGCCGCTGATCTTCAAGGCCTCATTCGACAAGGCCAATCGCTCCTCCGAGAAGGGCTTTCGCGGCCTCGGAGAGGAGGAAGGCCTGGATGCGCTGGCCGAGGTCAAGCGGACCACTGGTATACCAGTCATTACCGATGTCCACCACCCCGAGCAGGCGGCCCGCGCGGCCGAGGTCGTCGATGTTCTCCAGGTACCGGCCTTCCTCTGCCGGCAGACCGATTTGCTGCACGCCTGCGGCAAAACCGGGCTGCCGGTCAACGTCAAGAAGGGCCAATTCCTCGCCCCCGAGGACATGGCCAACGTCGTCGAGAAGGTGGCGGCGACCGGCAACCAACGCATCGTGCTCACCGAACGCGGCTCGAGCTTCGGCTACCACAACCTGGTGGTCGACATGCGCGGGCTGCCGGTCATGCGCGGCTTCGCGCCGGTGGTCTTTGATTGCACCCACTCGCTGCAGCTCCCCGGCGGACTCGGTCACGCCACCGGCGGGGCGCGCGAGTTCCACCCATACCTGGCGCGGGCGGCGGCCGGCGCCGGTGTCGACGGCTTCTTCATCGAGGTCCACCCAAATCCGCCGGAGGCGTTGTCCGACGCCACCACTCAGCTCTCCTTCGACGAGTTTGACCGGTTGATTGGTCAGCTCGAGGTGGTTTCGACCGCAGTCCGAGAGGTGACGCCGTGAGCCGCGACGTCGCCCGACAGGTGCTGGACGCTGAGGCCGAAGCCATCCGTAACCTGATGGATACGCTGGGCGGCGATTTCGACGGCGCGGTCAAGCTCATCACCGGCTGCACCGGCCGGGTGGTCCTGACGGGGATGGGGAAGTCGGGCATCATCTGCCGAAAGATCGCCGCCACCATGAGTTCCACCGGGACCCCGGCGCTCTTTATTCACCCGGCGGAGGCGACCCACGGCGACCTCGGAATGGTGACGGAGGACGATCTGGTGGTGGCGATCTCCCAGTCGGGAACCACCGAGGAGGTCATTGAGCTGTTGAGGCTGTTGCGACGGCTGGGCGTGACCGTTATCGCCATTACGTCTAACCCCGGGTCACCGCTGGCCGAGGCGGCCGACCTCCACCTCGACCTCGGGGTGCGCCGCGAGGCCTGTCCGATGAACCTGGCGCCGACGGCCTCGACCACCGCCAGCCTCGCCCTCGGCGACGCCCTGGCGATGGCGGTGTCGGTGAAGAAGGGATTCCGCGAAGAGGACTTCGCTCGGCTCCACCCGGGGGGCAAGCTCGGCAAGCGATTCCTCAAGGTGTCGGATCTCATGCACGCCGGCGACCAGGTGCCGAGGGTGGCCGAGGACACCGCCATGAAGGACGTGATCTACGAGATGAGCCGCAAGGCCCTCGGCATGACGACTGTCCAGGACAGCGACGGCCGCCTACTCGGGGTGATCACCGACGGAGATCTTCGGCGGCTGATGGAGCGCGACCCGGACCCGCTGGCGCACACCGCTGAAGAGGTGATGCACAGGGGCGGTGCCTGCATTCATCCCGACGAACTGGCGACCGCGGCCCTCAAGCTGCTCGAGGAGAAGCGCATCACCTCGCTGATGGTCTGCGACGGCGAAGCGCCCGTTCTGGGCGTACTCCACCTCCACGATCTGTGGGGCGTCGGATTATTCTAATGAGGAGTTAGGAATTAGGAATTATGAAATCGGGATGAGGAGTGAGGAAGTAGGAACTCCCACCCGCCTCCAGCAGGTTTGACTTTCCTGGATGGGTGAGCGGCATTCCTAATTCCTCATTCCTAATTCCTAATTCACTCAGGGAAAAAGCAGAATGAGACTGACAATTCTGACTACGGGTGGCACGATCGATAAGACGTACGATGAATTCCAGGGCAGCCTGCGCAACTCGCACACGGTCCTCGACGTGATTCTCGATTCGTTGCGAATCCCGGACCTCTTCGTCCGCCACATCGAGGTCATGCACAAGGACTCGCTCGATATGACCGACGAGGACCGAAAGACCATAGCGAAAACCGTCTGTAATGCGGCTCCAACCTCCGATGCGATCGTAATCCTCCACGGTACGGACACCCTCTCTAAAACGGGCGAGCACCTGTGCCGTGAGTGCGCTGACCTCGAGATCCCGGTCGTCCTCACCGGCGCCATGCGGCCCTACGAATTTCGTGACACCGATGCGATACAGAATGTCACCGAGGCCCTGCTCGCCGCGCGACTCCTCGGCAGAGGCGTCCACGTCGCCATGCACAACCGGGTTCTGAGCTTCCCGGGGGTCATAAAGGACCGGCAGGCGCTCACCTTCGTGCGGAACGACTGACGCCGTTCCGAATGAGGAATGAGGAATTAGGAATTACGGCGCGAGGAGGCAGTCAGGTCACTCAGAGCGTATAGCCCGCGTTTTGGCCTGTCCGGTCATCGTGCCCTTTCGATTGGCGCGCTGCCCGTGAGGATGCCACGCACTTCCGAAGCAGCGCGCCCAGGCGCGGGTAACTCGCCTCAAACCACCCTGGTTTTCCCCCCGGCGTCGTCATTCCTAATTCCTAATTCCTCATTCCTAATTCTGCTCAGGTTCCAATCCTCGTTACCACGACCAAGGGTCCGTCGATGTTCGCATCATCGGAGAGATCAACCTCGCCTTCGATGCACCACAGGTTCTCGTCGTCCGGATCGAGCAGGATCTGCACCACCCGCCATTGGTTGTCGCCGGCGGCAGTGATCTGAGTGTGCTCGGCGAGGCGGGCGCGATGGTCGAAGGCGAGGGCGTCGAATACCTCGAAGAACGGCTCCATGGCGCCTTCAAAATCGTCCAGCGAATTGAGGGCGGCGGGCTCGTCGGGAGCGTGGCGGACGCAAGCTGAGGCCTCCTCCCAGTCCTTGCGTGCGAGGGCGGCCACGAGCTGGTGGAGCTCGGCGCGCAGGCGGGAGGCGAGGGCCACAGGATCACCGCGCAGCGCCTCGGCTGCCAGCAGGCGGTGGACGATCTTGGTGTCGGCTGCGCCTTCCAGCAACAGCTCCGGGTGGCGCATCGACTCCCACTCCTCGATGAGCGAGGTGTCGACCCGCTCGAGCGTGGCCCGGAGAAAGGCGATGATGTCGTTCACGCCCTCGGTCTTGGACTGATCGGGTACGTTCTGGTCGAGGGTTTTGTAGACCTGCGATAGATAGCGCAGCAAGACGCCTTCCGATCGCTGCAGCCCATAACGCCGGATGTATTCGGTGAATCCCATGTAGTCCTCGACCATCTCGCGCGCCACCGATTTCGGGCGGACCGCATCACCGCCGATCCAGGGGTGATCGCGGCGGAAGTGATCGAAGGCGCCGTGGATGTAGTCGGCGATGGGCTGCGGGTGGGTGACCTCGTCGAGGCGGTTCATCCGCTCGTCGTAGGAAACCCCTTCGGCCTTGAGCCGGTTGATGAGCTCGGTCTTGATGCGGTCCACCTGCCGGCGAATCACGATCACCGGGTCCTCGAGCACCGCCTCGACAAGACTCAGGAAATCAAGCGCGTGCTCGGGATTTTCCGGATCGAGCCCTTCAATGGCCTCGATCAAGAAAAGTGACAGATTGTGGAAGAGCGAGAAGTCCACCTGCAGGTCCTCGTCCACGGTGACCCAGAGATAGTTGCCGGCAGTATCACGCTCCATGCGGATGATCCCGGCTCTGTAGAGGGAGCGTGCGAGCTGCGCCGCGCGTTCGAGGTGGCGTGTTTTTCCGTCGTCGTCGTCGTGACAGCCGGCAATGAGTCGGCGGACCGAGGCGAAGTTGCCGTTCGATGGATCGTTGATTGCGGCGTCGCGCCGCAGGAGATCGACCAGCATCCCCGGTGTGATCCAGAAGTGTGAGACGAGCTTTTCGGGTGAGTTCGCCACCAGGTTTTTGAGGGTTTCCTCCGACCACGAGACCTCGCCGGGTCGCGATTTTTTTGGCCCCTTCTTCTGGCGCTTCTTGGGGTTGGCGGCCGCCTTGCGCTGCTCCTTCAGTCGTTCGATCGTTTCTTCTGGGGCCTGGCACACCACGTGACCCTCATCGTCAAAGCCCTTGCGCCCTGCGCGGCCGGAAATCTGTTTGAAATCGCGCACCTTGAGGCGGGTGACCTTGCGGCCGTCGAACTTGGCGAGTTTGGTGAAGAGCACTGTGCGGAGAGGGATGTTGATGCCGACGCCGAGGGTGTCGGTGCCCGAGATCACTTTGAGCAAACCCTGCTGGGCGAGTTGCTCCACCTGCAGCCGGTACTTGGGCAGGAGGCCGGCGTGGTGGACGCCGATGCCGAAGCCGAGAAAGCGTCTGAACTCCTTGCCGTAGGGTGTGTCGAATCGGGCATCGCCGACGGCTGAGCGAATTGCTGCCTTTTCTTCTTTGGTGGTCAGCTTCATGCTGGTGAGCTTCTGTGCCATCTCGGCACAATCGCGCTGGGTGAAGTTGACCAGATAGATTGGCGCATTGTCGGCTTCCATCAGCTCCTCGATGGTCTCGTGGAGGGGTGTTTCGCGATAGCTGAAATCGAGCGGGACAGGCCGCTCATCGGAATGAACAAGCGCCGCGGCACAACCGCTTCGTTCTTCAATGTGCGTGATGATGGCGCTCATGTCGCCGAGGGTGGCGGACATGAGCAGAAACCGGGTGTGGGGAAGAGTGACGAGTGGCACCTGCCACGCCCAGCCCCGGTCGCGGTCGGCGTAGTAGTGGAACTCATCCATCACGACATAGGGCGCGTCGAGGACTTCGCCCTTGCGCAGCGCGAGGTTGGCCAGGACCTCGGCGGTGCAGCAGATCACCGATGCGTCGGGGTTGATGCTGGCGTCGCCGGTCAGCATGCCCACGTTGTCGGCGCCGAGTTCCGAGCACAGCGCGAAGAACTTCTCGCTCGCCAGGGCCTTGATGGGCGAGGTGTAGAAGCTCCGTTTCCCCTCGCACAGACCACGGAAATGGAGACCGAGGGCGACCAGCGATTTGCCCGATCCGGTAGGGGTGTCGAGCACCACGTGGTGGTCAGCCATCAGCTCGAGCAACGCCTCCTCCTGAGCGGAGTAGAGCTCGAAACCTGCGTCCGCTGCCCACTCGAGGAAGAGATCGAGGATCCGATCGGGATCGTCGACCCTACCGGCCGGGACCCGCGAGCCCAAATTCGCAATTCGGTCGGCCATGCGTCAGGCGGTCATGTCTGAGAGACGAACGCCCACGATCTGCTGCGCCTCCTCGATGATGGTGTCGATGAGCTCGCGGACGGTCGGCACATCGTGGACCAGGCCGACTGACTGGCCGGCCGCCATCAGCCCGACATCGGTCTCGCCGTCCTTGAGCACTCTGAGGCCGTTCTTGCCGGTGATCAAAGGTGCCAACTCCGCGATGCCCGCACCGCGGTCCTCCATCTCCACTACCTTCTCGGCGACCTCGTTGCGGAGCACCCGCTCGGTGTTGCGGAGCGAGCGCATCACGAACATGGTGTCGGTCTCGGAGGCGTCCACGAACCATTGCTTGACGTTGATGTGGGCGGGCGCCTCCTTGGTCGCGACGAATCGGGTGCCCATGTTCATGGCCTCGGCGCCGAGGGCCAGCGCGGCCACCAGACCGCGGGCGTCGGCGAAGCCGCCGGAGGCGATCACCGGAATTTTTACCGCGTCCACCGTTACCGGGATGAGCACCAACGACGTGACGTCCTCCTCGCCCGGGTGGCCGGCGCACTCGCAGCCGTCGATGCTGACGTAATCGCAGCCGATCGCCTCGGCCTTGCGAGCGAAGCGCACCGAGGTGCATTTGTGGATGACTTTGGCGCCGCCTGATTTGATGTGGTCCATGTAGATCTCGGGGTTGCGGCCGGCGGTCTCGACGATGCCGATCCCCTCGTCGACGATAACGTCGATGAGACTGCCGTAGTCCTTTGGAATCAGGGTCGGCAGAAAGGTCAGGTTGACTCCAAAGGGCCGGTCGGTCAGCGCGCGAGTCCGCGCGATGGCGTCGGCGAGGCCCTCCGCGGTCTCGAATGTCAGCGCTGTGAGGATGCCGAGGCCGCCGGCCTCGGACACCGCCGCCACAAACTCGGGCTGCGAGACCCACATCATTCCGCCCTGGATGATCGGATGCTCGATCCCGAGATCTTCGGTCACCTTCGTCTTGAAAACCTGTGTCATAGTGCTCCCTCGATGAGCTCAGTTTCGCTCAGCAGAAGGTACCACGGTGGGCCTCCCGTGCCCGCCCGCCGTCCACGGTCTTCGACCGCGGCCACGCGGCCTCGGCCGACACTCCCTCCGAGAGCAAGCTCTCGTCGGTGCCGTCGACCTCGCCCGCTGCGCGCCTTT
>JAOZUP010000480.1 GCA_029938595.1 Thermoanaerobaculales bacterium
CGACCTGGGCGGCGAAGAAGATCGCGATCTGTCCGAGAGGTCTCACTCCTTCAGGCTCGGGTAGGGCCATCGCGGCGTCCACCCGGTCTTGTTCCGACCGATTGAAAATCAAGGCCATCAGCCCGCCAACAACCAGCGCGAACAGCACCGCCCCAACTGCCCTCGCCGCGCCGAGCTTGGCGCCGAGCACGCTTGACGTGAGAACGATAGCGAGCACGTTGATCGCCGGGCCCGAGTAGAGAAACGCGGTCGCTGGACCGAGGCCGGCTCCCATGGTGTGGATGCCAGCGAACAGCGGCAGCACGGTGCAGGAGCATACGGCGAGAATGGTGCCGCTTACGGACGCGACGCCGTAGGCCACCACCTTCGGCGCCTTCGGGCCCAAGTACTTCATGACCGCGGCTTGACTGACGAAGCTGGCTACGGCGCCGGCGATAAAAAAGGCTGGTACCAGGCACAGCAGCACGTGCTCGCGGGCGTACCATTTGGTCAGCGCCAGCGCCTCGGTGATTGCGCCGTCGAAGCGCGGCCAGCCCACAGGAAGCCAGAAGAACACGGCAAACACAGCTGCCATCCAGGCCAGAGGTTTCCACTCGCTCTTCCAGTCGATCACCTATTGCCTCCAGCTGTCGCAATGGCAATAATTGGTAATATAGCCAAATATTGAACAAAAAAAGACCTCACGACGACTCCGCCACATCGCACCGGCTCACCTCCTCGAGTACCGCCTCTACGCAGCCGAAGAAGTTGAGGATGCAGGGGACGCGCAGGCGATAAAAAACCTGCTGACCCCGCTTCTCGTCGAGCACTAACCCGGCCTGTCTGAGCAGGGCCAGGTGTTTGGATACTGTGGAAACGTCGGCGCCGATCATATCGGTGAGTTCGCACACGCAACGCTCGCCATGCGACAGCTCGTCGACGATAAACAGACGGCTTGGGTGAGCCAGGGCCTTCATCACCCTCGCCCGTTCCTCCATGCGGACCTTGGTTTGCCCCTTGAGTTTCTTTTTCTCGCTCATCGTTTGGCAATATAGCCAAATTATAGAACCTGTCAACCCCTCGCACTTCTCTTCATGGTGTGCTCTCGACTCCAGCTCAATAATGGCGGCTGATTTCCGGTAGCAGCCGACTGCGGATGGCGTCGCGCACAGTGCGGAAGACGGCCATCCGTTCGTCGTCGCTGCCCTCGGCGCCGGCCGGGTCCGGGAACGAGATGTGGATTTGCTCGACAGGACCGGGAAAGACCGGGCAGGTCTCCTTTGCCGAGTCACAGACGGTGATCACGAGATCCCAGGGCTGATCGAGATAGCGGCCTACCATCTCCGGAACGCCGTCCGAAATGTCGATCCCGACCTCGGCCATCGCGCGGACGGCGAGAGGGTTGATGCGCCCGGCCGGTTCGGTGCCGGCGGAACGAGCCAGCCACGTGTCACCCAGCTCGCTGTTGATCAATCCTTCCGCCATCTGCGACCGGCACGAGTTGCCGGTGCAGAGAATCAGAACTTTTTTGTGTTCGCCCATGGCGTCTCCTTCACTTGACAACCCGAAGTCATAATACTATATTTCGCGAG
The DNA here is from genome assembly GCA_029938595.1 of Thermoanaerobaculales bacterium. Lineage (GTDB taxonomy): Bacteria > Acidobacteriota > Thermoanaerobaculia > Thermoanaerobaculales > Sulfomarinibacteraceae > Sulfomarinibacter. The sequence continues at coordinate 1,572 of JAOZUP010000480.1, forward strand.
ATGACGAAATGAAGATCTCGAAGCTCGATCGAACCGTTGCCCTCGCCCGGGCACTGGGCCACCCCGCCCGGCTGCGAACCATCGCCGTCCTGCGCTCGGGCGAGCTGTGCGTGTGCCAGATCACCGAGATGCTCGGTCTCGCCTCGTCGACGGTCTCGGCCCACCTCAAGGAGCTCCGCCAGACCGGTCTGACAACCGAGCGTAAACAGGGCCGCTGGGTTTACGTCACCCTCACCGACGACCAGCCTGTGCGGGCGTGGATCGACAGCACGCTCGCCGCCGTGGCTGATGACCTGCAGGTCGCGGCCGACGCGGCGCTGGTCGAGGAGCTGCGATGCCTGCCGGTCGAGGAGCTCTGCCGTCTCGGATTTGACGAGGCCAGGGCGAGGCGGGCGCCCGACACCTCTCACAAAGGAGCTACCGTCACATGACCCCTCACGAGAGCGTTGCAAAAAGATTGTCCCTTCTCGATCGCTACCTGACCCTGTGGATCTTTGCCACCATGGCCATCGGGGTCGGCTGGGGTTATTTTTGGCCCGGCATCGCCGATTTCTGGAACCGCTTTTCGGTCGGCACCACCAACATCCCGATCGCCATCGGCCTCATCCTGATGATGTACCCCCCACTGGCCAAGGTGAGGTACGAGGAACTCGGGCAGGTCTTCCGTGACTGGAGAGTGCTCGCTCTTTCGCTTGTCCAGAATTGGATCGTGGGCCCGGTACTGATGTTCGCGCTCGCAATCCTGCTCCTTGCCGACAAGCCCGAGTACATGGTCGGATTGATCCTCATCGGGCTTGCCCGTTGTATCGCCATGGTCATCGTGTGGAACGACCTCGCCGGTGGCGACACCGAGTACTGCGCGGGACTGGTGGCCTTTAACTCGATCTTCCAAGTGCTCTTCTTCTCGCTCTACGCCTATGTCTTCATCACCGTCCTGCCCACCTGGTTCGGTCTCGAGGGCGTCGCGGTCCATGTCACCATCGGCGAGATTGCAAAGAGCGTGTTCATCTATCTGGGAATACCGTTCCTGGCCGGCATCATCACCCGCTTCACCCTGATCTCTATCAAGGGCACGGAGTGGTATGACACGAAGTTCATCCCCAGGATCAGTCCCATCACACTGATCGCGCTGCTTTTCACCATCCTGGTCATGTTCTCGCTCAAAGGCGAGTACATCGTCCAGCTTCCGCTCGATGTGGTGCGGATCGCGATCCCGCTGATGATCTACTTCGTGGTGATGTTCCTGGTCTCGTTCTTCATGTCAAAGAAGGTCGGCGCCGACTACGAGCGATCGGCCACCCTGTCGTTCACCGCGGCTTCGAACAACTTTGAGCTCGCCATCGCGGTCGCCATCGCGACCTTCGGCATTTCCTCCGGCGTCGCTTTCGCAGCGGTCATCGGCCCCCTGGTCGAGGTGCCGGTCCTGATTGGCCTGGTCAACGTTTCCCTGTACTTCCGCGGGCGTTTCTTCGGGGAGCAAACGACGGCAGCGGCGGCGGATAGTTGA
>JAOZUP010000098.1 GCA_029938595.1 Thermoanaerobaculales bacterium
CGGGACCGAGGAACACTTGTGTTCCGAGGGCACGCCTTCCGAGAACGCGTGGCCGTGGTCGAAGACCGCGGACGGCGGGCGTTCGGAACACGGACACGGATCAGAGTCCCCCATCCCGCCACTCCGACCAACCGGAGCGCCACACCCGCGAGATCACCCGGCCGGTGCCTCCGTAGACCCGGAGCACCCGCATCCTCGCACGGTGATCGGTGAGGTAGATCGAGGCCGGCGTCGCCGTCCCCCGCGGGGTGAACGTGATGATGTCGCCGCGCCCCGCTCGAACCGGATCGTCCAGATTACCTCGGAGCCGGCCACGACCCGAGGGATCTGGCACAAACTCGCCTTTGAGGATTCCGAGCCCTGCCTCTCCCGTTTCAAAAAGGACGACCTCCGAGATGACGGGGTCTACGAGACGATCGATGTCTCGCCGCCGAATGCCGTCGCCATCACCGTCCTGAGCGATGAAACAGCGCCAAGTGCCATCGTCTCGACGCTCGAAGACGACGGCGGTCGCCTGGGCATTCAACACCGCAACCGCCCGACATCGAAAGAGAAGCCCCTTTAACTGGCGCGACGCCCCACCAACAGCCGCCGCTCGACGCGCCTCTCCGAGCCCAGGCAAGGCCGTCGCCACAATTATGGTGAGAACCACCAGCATCGCCATTACCTCGACAAGGGAGATGCCACGCTCGGCGTTGCTCGAGAACCTGCGATCAGACATGAAAACCTCCTTAGGCCTATCTTTTGGCCGGAAAAAAACGCGGCCCCGAAGGGCCGCATCCCGTCCACGCTGTAGTTGGGGCCTCCCGAGACAATCGATTCACCGTGAACGACGCCTCGGGTGACCGTTGATCATCAATCGGCAGCTTTCGAACTGCCGTCGCTCGAACGGGGCGACTTGACATTCTCAGCCAACGTGGTCGCCCCGCTGGTCACGATGTACGGCTCGAGCTTTTCGAGCGAAGTTTCACCGATCCCCTTGACGGCCACGATCTCGTCGACCGTCCGGAAGGGCCCGTTGGCCTCGCGGAAATCGATGATGCGGCCGGCGAGGGCCGGGCCGACCCGCGGAAGCAGCTGCAGTTGCTCTGCGCTCGCGGTGTTGACGTTTACGACACCCGCGGGCTGAGCAGCCTCGACCGATCCGGCGATCGTGAGGGCGGCGGCAGCCACCAGGATGAATGAAAGGACCGTCCGTACGTTCATCTGTGTCTCCTTTTTGTTGGAAGTTGGTAATCGATCACTCCAGGCCGAATCAGCTGCCATCCATGGGTGCCTCCTTTCGTACGGCACTGGTAATTGCACCCTCCGTGCCAATCACGAGTGATTTACATAACTTCTTTAATTTTCTTTAGATAGATGCCGGACTCCCGGATGATGGAGGGCTGAGATTTCGACAATATTTTTTGTCACCTTCGCCGAGAACCGCCTGCCACCGGCATGTAAAGAAATGTTGTCAGTGACCGGCTGGTATACTCCCCAAATGGAGTGGGCCTCAAACCCCCGAGCCACGAGCGATCGTTTCTTTCGGAGCAACCGGCGTGCCGTGTGATCTCGCCCTGCTGGTCTCCGGCGGATCTGGGATGGCGCTGGCTGCGCGTTTCGCTCAGGCGGCGTTGGAAAGCGGACAGGTCGACGCCCTGCATCTCGTTGTCACAGGGCCCGCGACCAAGGTCCTCGCCCACGAGCTGGGGTCTGAGTGGGCGAGCGCTCGTGGTCTGCGGGACAATCTACTGCTGAGCGACGGTCTTCGCGAACGGATCCGGCCGTACCAGGACTCGGAACTGACGGCAGTAATCGCTTCGGGTTCCCATCTTCTCCGCGGTGTTGTCGTGCTGCCCTGCTCGGCAGGTACGGTAGGGGCCCTAGCGAACGGCATCTCGCGTGGTCTCCTGCAGCGCGTGGCGGATGTGGCTCTCAAACAGCGGTGGCCTTTGCTCCTCGGCATCCGTGAGACACCCATGTCGCCGATCCTGCTGGAAAATCTCCTCAAGCTCGCCCGAGCGGGCGCCCACATCGTGCCACCGCTTCCAGCCTTCTATCTCAAACCCGACGAGGCGACAGCGCAGAAAATTTTTGTCGATCACTACTGCATGCGGCTTCTCGACCTCCTCGGGCTGCCCGCCAACGACGAGGGCCTCCGATGGCGGGGTTGAGAGAGAGGGCGTCACGAGTCGTGGGCGATCTGCTCGAAACTGGAGAGATGATCGCTTTCAAGCACACGATCTTCGCGCTTCCGTTCGCCGTTATTTCCCTCATCACTGCTGCCTCGCCGGGCTGGCCGTCGGCGCAAACCTGGCTGTGGGTCGGGGTGGCAATGGTTTCCGCCCGAACCTCTGCCATGGCTTTTAACCGCCTTGCCGACCACAGTATTGACAGCTCTAATCCACGAACCGCCGACCGCGCACTTCCTGCCGGGCGTCTGAGCCGACGCTTTGCGTGGACCGTAACCGCGATCTCGGCAGCCGTCTTCATCTTTGCCGCCGCCAACTTGAATCCCCTCTGTCTGGCGCTCGCACCGCCAACCCTGGCCGTGCTCCTCGGCTACTCCTACGCCAAGCGGATGACGGCAGCTTCCCATCTCTGGCTCGGGTTAGCGCTCGGGATAGCGCCGATCGGCGCCTGGATCGCTGTCACGAGCCGTCTCGCATGGCCGCCAGTGATTCTCGCGGGCGCGGTCAGCCTGTGGGTAGCGGGGTTCGATATCATTTACTCCCTGCAGGACGAGAGCTTCGACCGCGCCCACTCTCTCCACTCTCTGCCAGCAAAGCTCGGAAGACGTCACGCGCTCATCCTTGCCAGGGGCTTTCATGTTCTTGCATTCGTCGGCTTCCTCCTCTTTGCCGCCGCCGCGGGCGGCGGATGGATACGGTACTCGGCCGTGATCGCGGCGGGCGTCATTCTCGCCTGGCAGCACCGAGCGGTAGTGGCAGACGGCCTCGATGCGGTGGGTGCCGCATTCTTCACCGCCAACGGCACGCTTGCGGTCTGCATGAGCATCCTCTTCGTCATCGCCAAGCTGACGGGGTTGTGATCTTGATGCACTCCGGCATCAGGATGCAGCCCTGCTAAGATCGCTCAAGCCTGATGACTGGACGCAAGATCCCGTTCCGACACATCGCCATCGAAGGCCCGATAGGGGTCGGAAAGACCTCCCTCGTTCAGCTGCTAGCGGACCGGTTCGAGGGCGTCATGGTTCTCGAGGACATCACCAACCCCTTCCTGCCGTCGTTCTACGAGGGACGGGCGGGCGCCGCCTTCCAGGTCCAAATCTACTTCCTGCTGTCCCGCTTTCAGCAACAGCGTGAGATCGCGCAAATGAACCTCTTCCAGCGGCTTGTTCTGGCGGACTACAGCTTCCCCAAGGACCGAATCTTCGCCTATCTCAACCTCGACGATACCGACCTCCGGGTCTATGAGAAGCTCTACCCGGTGCTCGAACACGAGGTACCGAAGCCCGACCTCGTGATCTACATGCAAGCCTCGGTGCCGGTGCTCGTCGAACGCATCAAGCGCCGTGCTCGCGACTTTGAACGGACGATCGAATCGGAGTATCTCGAACGGCTCAGTGAGGCCTACTCCTACTACTTCTTCCACTACCGCGAGACGCCGCTGCTGGTCGTCAACACCGACGAGATCGATTTCGTCAACAACCAATCGGATCTGGACGCCTTCGTCGAACAGATCATGCGCAGCCGCCGCGGCACCCAAGTCTACGTGCCGGTGGGTTCGCAACGCACGTAAGAGTTCAAAGTTGAGAGTTGAGAGTTCAGAATTGCGGACGCCCACTGGATGAGAGGATTTTCTTAACTCTCAACTCTTAACTCGTTTCCTCGAGTGTGTATCTGCCCGCCGGAATGATTCGCGCTGCTATAGTCGCGGCCGGAGGAAGACGGATGCTCGCCCGCGACTTGTATCGAAGCCAACCCGACCGCATTCGCGAGATGCTGGCCCGCCGTAATACAGCCGCGCCACTCGACCGTCTGATCGAGGTCGACGCGGTGTGGCGTGAGCTGCTAGTGGAGGTCGAGGAGCTCAAGGCCCGCCGCAACGCGGGCTCGAAGGAGATCGGCGGCCTCTACCGCGACGGCTGTGGCGAAGAGGCGGAGTCGAAGAAGGCCGATATGGCCACCCTCGGCGAGAAGATCAAAGAGCTCGAGAACCGGGCGAAGGAACTCGAGATAGAGCTTGGAGGCCTCGAGCTGACGATCCCCAACCTCATCGACGACAGCGTTCCCATCGGCGCCAACGAGGAGGCCAATAGGATTGAGCGCACCTGGGGCTCGCCGCCGATCTTCGATTTTGAGCCCAGGGCCCATTGGGACCTCGGGCCCGAGCTCGGAATCGTCGACTTCGAACGAGCGGCCAAAGTGGCCTCGAGCCGCTTCGCGGTCCTCAAAGGGGCCGGCGCCGCTCTGGAACGCGCGCTGATCTCGTTCATGGTCGACCTCCACACCACAGAGCACGGTTACACCGAGGTGATCCCACCGTATCTCGTCAACTCAGCATCCCTCCACGGAACCGGGCAGCTCCCGAAGTTTGCCGACGATCTCTTCCACATCGAGGACTTCGACCTCTATCTCATCCCGACGGCCGAGGTCCCCGTGACCAACCTTCACCGCGACGAGACACTCCCGGAGGAGGAGCTGCCTCTCCGTTATTGCGCCTCCACGCCATGCTTCCGATCCGAGGCCGGCTCCTACGGCAAGGACGTGCGGGGGCTCATCCGGCTGCACCAGTTCCACAAGGTCGAGCTCGTACAGTTCGCCCACCCGGAGCATTCGTGGGAGCGTCTTGAGGAGCTGACCGGTCACGCCGAGGCCGTGCTCAAGGCCCTCGGTCTTCACTACCGAGTGGTGAGTCTGGCGAGCGGAGACCTTGGTTTCTCGGCCGCAAAGACGTACGACCTTGAGGTTTGGCTGCCGGCCCTCGAGTGCTATCGCGAGATCTCGTCGTGCACCAATTTCATCGACTTTCAGGCCCGTCGCGCCCGTCTCCGCTATCGCCCCCTGTCTGGCGGCAAGGCCCGTCTCCTCCACACCCTCAACGGCTCAGGACTCGCCGTGGGCCGCACGATGGTTGCCGTCCTCGAGAACTACCAGCAGGCCGACGGCTCGGTGGTCGTGCCTGAGGCCCTCCAACCCTATCTAAACGGCCTCGAGGTCATCGAACCGGTCCGTTAAGGAGTTCCGGGTTGTCACCTTCCTCAAGCCCTTACCTCTCACCACTACGTGTTCCGAGGTGGTGAGAAGTGCGGGCTAAGCCGACCCCGCATCACACCGACATACCGACAGCAGAGTCATCGCACCTTGCTGAGGCGGTGGCCAAGGCACCGCCAGCCATACTCAGAAAACGGATCCCCAGGCCTCTTTTCATCACTGCGGTCGCAATCGGCATCGGGCTCCGGATCTGGGTTTCGACCCTCGGCTACAACTTCGACTTCGAGTCCTACGCGGTCGTGGCCTCGATCATCGACTCCGGCGGTAACGTGTACGCCGAGACACACCGTTATAACTATGGACCGGTGTGGATGTACGCGGTTCATGCGGCGTCCCAATTTGCCAGTTTCTTCGATGATCCTATTGCCGCCTTCGGGTTCTACTTCACCATCCTGTTGACCTTGGGAGACCTCGGTCTGTGTCTGTTACTCAAACGCCGAGGCGGCGACGGTGTCGCGCTGCTCTTCTTTCTCAACCCTATTTCGATCATCATTACCGGTTACCACCGGCAGTTCGGCAATCTCGCGTTGTTGCTGGGCTTGGTGGCAGCGGATCTGTTCGATCGCGGCGAAACCGATCGGCTGGGCTGGCAAAAATGGCTTGGAATGGCGGTGCTCGCCCTGTCGTTAGCAACGAAACACCTGCTCTTCGCTTTCCCCTGGTGGCTGGCGGTGAAGCAACGGCGCCCGTTTCACCGGTTTGTCGTACTGGTAGTGCCGGTGGCCCTGTTCATGGCGTCCTTCCTACCTTTTTGGCACGAGGGAAGCCAGGGGATCACGGACCACGTATTTCTCTACCGGTCGTCCCAAAACGCCCCCTTGTGGAATGGGCTGGTCCCGCCAGTGATTTCGGCTGTTGTGCCAGCCACAGTCGGTTTGCTTCTGGCATTGACAGTCGCCGGGCTCGTCTTTCGCCGTACGTCAGCATTCGCATCGATGCTGCTGTATACCGCGGTGCTGTTGGTTTTTTCCCCAGCCATGGCCAACCAATACCTCGCGCTGGCGATGCCATTCGTGGTGTGGTTTCTCAACCCGTTCGGTATCGCATACACAGTGGCAGCCACCCTGCACCTCATGGCATCGTCCGACGGGCTCGCCCTAATCAGCGGAGTCAACGACAGGTGGCTGTACACATGGGGTTTCACGGTACTGGTGGGGATGCTCCTCCTGACCGTCGCGTGGATCTTCTATCGAGATTCGATCATCGGCTCGTCCCGCCGCGTGGGTCGATGGCTCGGCCACGAGATCGGACGATTGTTTCGATGAGGAGTATTGAGTCATGAGTTTTGAGTTACCCGCCACCCGCCCGGAGCGCCCATGGGTGGATGAGCAGGCACTCAAAACTCAAAACTAAGAACTCAAAACTATTCGGATGGTGGGAGCTCGAGCTGGTCTGCGATCGTCGCCATCGCGTCGCGGACGAAGGCGATGTGCTCGTCGAGGTCGACGCCCAGCTCCTCGACGCCGTGGCGCACGTCGTCGCGGTTGACTCCGCGTGCGAAGGCCTTGTCCTTGAGTTTCTTCTTGACCGATTTGACCTTGACCTCGGCGATGGCCTTGTCCGGGCGTACCAGGGCACAAGCGGTGAGAAAGCCCGACAGCTCGTCGACCGCGAACAGGGTCTTCCGCACCACGGTGTCTCGCGGGACGCCCATGTAGTCGGCGTGGGAGGCGACGGTCTGGATCCAATCCTCGGGCCACCCGTGCTCGCGGAGAATCCCCGTCCCAACGTGCAGGTGGGTTTCCTCGGTGGGGTTCTGCTGGTAGTCGAAGTCGTGGATCAGCCCGATAGCTCCCCAGGCCCCTTCATCCTCTCCGAAATGCCGGGCGTAGGCGCGCATGGCGGCCTCGACGCCGAGGGCGTGCTTGATGAGGCTGGGGTTGTCGGTGAACTCGGTGAGCAGTGCCCACACATCGTCACGGGTCGGTGTCTCGCTCATGGTTCCTCCAAGCGGGCAGTATAGCCCTCACCCCAGCGCCCGAGTCCGAGTCCGTTTCCGACTCGAGATACGATCTCACGAAACTGACCCATTGCACCAGAAACTCGAGTCAAATCACAGAATTTTCCTTGACTTCTCAAAGAATTCCGCCCAATATCTGCCGGACGACACGTCAGGAGGCTTCAAAGTGCCAACATCCGCCGCCGAGATCCTCGCGCAAACACAAGAGAAGAACGTCCATTTCCTGCGTCTCCAATTCACCGACATCGACGGCATCATCAAGAACGTCGAGATTCCCGAAAGCCAGTTCGAAAAGGCCCTCGACGGCCAGATCATGTTTGACGGCTCCTCGATCGAGGGTTTCACCCGCATCGAAGAGTCGGACATGCTCCTGGTGCCGGATTTCGAGACCTTCCAGGTCTTTCCCTGGGAGAGCGGCCAGGGGAAGGTCGGACGCCTGATCTGCGATATCGCCAACCCCGACGGCAGCCCCTTCGCAGGCTGTCCACGCGGCGCGCTCAAACGGGTGGTGGCGAAGGCCGAGTCCATGGGCTACCAGCTGATGGCCGGGCCCGAGGCGGAATTTTTCCTCTTCCACCGCGACTCGAACGGTACAGCGATTCCCGCCACCCACGACACGGGGGGTTACTTCGATCTCAGTCCGCGCGATCTCGGCGAGGAGGCGCGGCGCGAAATCACCCTCGTGCTGGAGGCGATGGGGCTCGAGGTCGAGGCCGCCCACCACGAGGTCGCCCCCGGACAGCACGAGATCGACTTCAAGTACGGCGAGGCCGTTGCCACCGCCGACGCCGTTGTTACCTTTCGCTTCGTCGTCAAGAAGGTAGCGTTGATGCACGGGCTCCACGCGACCTTCATGCCCAAGCCGCTAGCTGGAGTCAACGGCTCCGGCATGCACGTCCACCAATCGCTCTTCACCGCAGATGGCGCTAATGCCTTCTTTGATTCCGAAGGGCTGTGGGAGATGTCTGATGTCGCGCGCTCCTACATCGGCGGTCTGCTCGACCACGCGCGTGCATTCGTCGCCCTGACCAATCCGCTGGTTAACTCTTACAAGCGGCTGGTGCCTGGCTACGAGGCGCCGGTCAACGTCGCGTGGTCGGAGAAAAACCGGTCGCCGATGATCCGGGTGCCCGCCCGGCGCGGCGTCGGCACCCGTTGCGAGGTGAGGATCCCAGACCCATCGTGCAATCCATATCTCGCATTTGCGGCCATGCTCGCCTCGGGTCTCGACGGGATTGAGCGTCAGCTCGACTGCGGCGAGCCGGTCAACCGCAACATCTTCGAAATGAGCCAGCGCGAGAAAAAGCGCCTCAAGATCGTCCAACTTCCGGCAAGCCTCGATGAGGCGCTCGACTTCCTGGAGAAGGACAAGCTGCTCCGTGAGGCTCTCGGCGACCACATCTTCGACCACTTCATCTTCAACAAGCGCACCGAGTGGTCGGATTACATCAAGGAGATCCACGACTGGGAGCTCGAGCGTTACCTCGACAGATACTGACTCTTGTGTTCTGCAGGCTCCGGTTGAAACTACGGAGATGCGTAGATAGATCCACGCAATTGCGTTGTAGGGCCCACAGCGTTACAGAAGAGTAACGTTCTCCGGCTGGCGTCGAACCCGTGGCACCACCCCAATCAGCGACCGAATTCGCTATGAATCAAACAGTTGCGCCGACTTCGGCCGCTCCGCGCCGTGGCACGCATTTTGCTCTGTTTTTGGTCGGCCCCGGTGCCGTGGATGAGGTCACCTTCTGCTGAGGTCCGCCATCCTCCGACACGAGGCAAGATTGCATTTTCTTAGTGAATCCGGCGCCCCGGTGGCGAAATGGTCTCGCGTCCGCAACGCGAGGCGGGTTTCGGCCACTGAACGATGCCTGCCGGAACGGATCTCGACCATTCGTGCTGCCGTCTGCGCGTACACTGGTTCAACCACCGGTCTTCCACTGGTGAGCTAGGAACGGGGGTACGAGATCCATGCCCATCATCACGATATCTCGGAGGTCCTGCAGCGGCGGCGCACAGTTGGCCGAAGAGTTACACCAACGCCTTGGCTGGAAGATCCTCAGCCAGGAAGATGTGTCGTCGGCGGCCGCCAAGGCCTACCGGATGACCGAGCAGGAGCTTTTCCGGGGGCTGTACCTGCCAGCCAACTTTTACGAACGCTTCACCCATCGCAAGACCCGCTATCTCCTTGCCACCCAGGCGGCGGTTACCGAACTGTTCGCCGACGGCAACGGCATTTACCACGGACTTGCCGGCCAGTTCCTTTTCGCCGACCTTTGCAACGGGTTCAAGGTGCGAATCGTCGCCCCAATGGAGTACCGGATCGAAACCGCGATGCAGCGATTCGGTTTGAAGAGGGCCGAGGCGAAACGGCACCTCCGCGACGCCGACGAGTACCGTTCGCGATGGAGTCGGCAGATCTTCCACGCCGACATCACCGATGCCGATCTCTATGACCTGGTGATCAATCTCGAACATGTGGGCGTCGACAAGGCCACCACGATGATTGTCGACATCATGAAGGGTGACGATTACCAGCCTACCCCTCAGTGTGTCCAGGATTACCGGGACTTCGCCCTCGAAAGGCGGATCAAGGCAGAGCTCTTTTTCAACTCGCCGTACACTCCGGACATCACCCGCGTCGAGGTTCGCAACTCCGAGGTCTTCCTCTCGGGTGACAAAGCGTTCTCGGCGGCCGAGAACGGTCTGGTCGAATTCGTCGGCACGATCCGGGGGGTCGAGAAGATCACGACGGATCACGGCACGATCGGGGCGATGGATATTCGGCTCGATCCCGACTTCGCCCTGTCGTCGCGGGACACCACGGCTCGCGACGTGATGCTGCCGCCGGAGAGGTACCCGAACTGCCGATTGAGCTGTACGATCCGCGAGGCGATAGTGGCCCTGAGTGCGTCGGCCGTCAAGCTCCAGGACGGCTACATCATGCTGCCGCGCTACGTGCTGGTTCTGGATAACGACGACCGTTTGGTGGGCGTGGTCAGCCGGCGCGAGCTCCTCAAGGGGCTGATCCCCCACCTTCGGGACGATAGGGAGACCGAAGCCCACATCAAAGAGCTGGTTCCCTTCGGTGGCAGCATGCCGTTAGACCTCACGATCCGCTGGACCTCGTTGTTCTCGCATTTGGCGATCGAGGCCTCGACCACGCCGATCCGATCGGTCATGGTGCCGATCAAGGGCACCGTCCAGGTCGACGACTCGCTGTCGACGGTGATCTCGACGATGCTCCATCACGGGGTCGACCTGGTGGCGGTCCTTGACGGCGAAAAGGTGGCGGGCGTGGTCCTGATGACCAACATCTTCGACATCGTCGCGCAGTTCATCATGGAGTACGGACAGGCCCCCGGGTCGGACGGTGGCATGGACGACGATGATGGTTGAATCCGTCGCTGCATCCGGCAATGATTCGAAATCTCGTCGACGCTGGACGATTCGATTTCGGAGAAAACCCGAAACCCCCGTTGACTGGAAGCGCCTGTTCTTCCTCCTTCTTGGAATCTCACTTTTCTTTGCCGTGTATCTGTCGCCGCCGTGGCCCGCTGCCATAGATCCCATGGGGGCGACCTTTGAGCTCAGCCAGCAGGGCAAGGCAGCGCTCGGGCTATTTCTCTTAGCCGCCGTGTGGTGGGTCTTCGAGGTGATTCCGATCGGCGTCACCAGCATCACGATCGCCGTCGTCCAGGTATTGTTCCTGATCCGCCCGGACATCGTGCTGGTTGGCGGTCACGCCCCGGTCGGGGGCGCCGAGCTGGCCTTCAAGGAGTTCATGCACCCAT
>JAOZUP010000481.1 GCA_029938595.1 Thermoanaerobaculales bacterium
CCAACATCGCCAGTGAGCCGCCGCAACTGCTTTTCGAGCGCGTCAAAGGCCCAGTGGCGGGTGACCTCAACCAGAAGTCCGCCGGCGATCACGGTCGTCACGGCGGCCAGCAGACCGCCGGCGATCCAGACTGCGGCCGCCAGCACCAACACCCCGGCGAGGCCGGCGGCATGGGCGGCGTGGGTTTCGACCGGATGACAGACTACGACGAGCTGCGAGTACTCCAATCCTGAAGAAAGACTGAGGTCGACAGATTCGTCGAGTTCACGGGGAATGAGCCCGTAAACCCGGGTTTGACCGGGTAGCGAAAGGTTCCACCCTTCAACCGCGGAACCGGTCGCTTGCAGACCAATGCCGTTGAGTGCAGCTGCGACGGTCGCATCGGTTGTTTCCGGGTCCGGTGCTGTAGGTACTTGGTAGATTAGCTCGAGGGTCCGTCGGGGCTGCCTGCGAGCCATGTCCGGAAGCCAGTTCATGGCGAGAGTATGGTGGATTTGGGGTATTGGAGTCAAAAACAGGAAACAGAAATAATCGTAAATAATTGAAACGAAATCAGTTAGGTAGGTTTTCTAAATTTCAATTCTGATGTGAAGAGCTGAGGATATACACTATCCCGACTTGAGGGTAGGGGAGTCATGATGGAAGACAGCCGATTGCAGCCGAAGAGCCGGGTCCTGATGATGCCGCGAGACACCAACCCTGCGGGCACGATATTTGGTGGTGTGATTCTCTCCTACATGGATCAGGCGGGGGCCGAGGAAGCGCTGTGCCACGGCGCTCGACGGGTGGTCACGGTTGCGATGAACGAGGTGATTTTTCACCAGCCGGTTTTCGTGGGTGATCTCGTTTCCTTTTTCACCGAGTTGGTGCGGGTGGGGCGAACTTCGGTTACCGTCCGCGTCATGGTGAGTGCTGCGCGACACCGGGACCGTGACGAGCAGGTTCAGGTCACGGAGGCCGAGATCACGTACGTCAACGTCAATGATGAAAACCGGCCGGAACCCGTGAGACATGAAGGTTAACGGAGTTCACGAACTCCTCCAACGAGGGGTTGGAGCCGGCGTGGCGCCGGCGGCGGTCGCTGAGTGGGGGAGGGCCGGTGGCGAGCCTCGGAATGTGGTGGTGGGTTCCGCCCGCCAAGTCCCCGTCCGCGAACCTGCGTCCAATCGAACCTGGTTTGACCTGGCGTCGCTGACCAAACCTTTGGTGACGACGACGCTAGTGATGATCGCCTTTCGAAAGGGTGATTGGGCGCTTGAAACGACGGTCGGGGAGATTCTTGGCGAGTTGCGGGACGCCGATGTCGGAGACGTGAATGTCGGGCAGCTGCTGACCCATACTTCGGGTCTCCCGGCGTGGTTGCCGCTTTACTGCCTTGCGGGAGGGTATCCCGGGCGCCTTGTTGAGAAACTTGGCTCCGTACGCCTGGTCGAGACGCCCGGGGACCGGGTCGTGTACTCCTGTGTCGGATTCGTGATTCTCGGGATGATGCTTGAAAGGACCTTTGGATCGGATCTCGCCTCGGTCTTTCGGCAGGAGGTCACTGGCAAGCTCGGTATCGACGACGAACTCGGCTTGCATCCAGATCCTGGGACTCATTCGCTAAGCGGCGAAGCGGCGTCCCCGGTTGTGGAGAGTCGCCTGGTGGAAGAGCTCGGGTTCGATCAGCGCTGGATTCCGCCCATGGCGCCTGGCCTCCCGGACGACGGAAACGCGCGCTTCCTGGGCGGTACGGCCGGGAACGCAGGGTTGTTCGGAACCGCCGCGGGTGTATTCCGTCTGGCGAAGGAGTTTTTGGGAGGAACGCTGTTCAATCGCGAAGAGATCGACATGGCGACGATTCTCCGCACGGAGGGTCTCGAACAAGCGAGAGGCCTCGGATGGCAGCTCGCATCGTCGCCCGGCTGCTCCGCCGGTCCCGCACTTTCGCCGCAGGCTTTCGGACATACCGGATTTACCGGGGTTTCGGTGTGGATCGATCCCGAAATCGAGGGGATATTCGTCTTGCTGACAAACCGCAATCACCCAGGCCAGCGCGAGAACGACCTTCACCCATTTCGAAGACGGTTTCACACGCTTGCACGAGAGTCGCTAGCTTGATTGTCGGCATGCCGACAACACGAGAGTTTTGAGTTGAGAGTTTAGAATTTCCACCCGGCCCCCGGTGCTCCGGATAGGATGGGGGCCGGAACTCTCAACTCATAACTCTCGACTTTTAACTCCTCAGGTTAGGTTCTGAGGTCCGTTAGGCGGTTGATCCCGAAAAGCAGGGCGAGAACGAACGGCGCCCACGCACCGACAAGGGGAGGCAGAACCTCCAGCTCGCCCAATTTCCCGAACAGCGCCACGAGCATGGAGTAGGCGATGCCCAGCACCAGCGCAATGGCAATCCCCTGCATGGTGCTCACCCGGCGGCCACCGCGGCTGAGGCCGAAAGGAAGAGCTAACAAGACCATGACAAATGCGGAGAGGGGATAGGTGAGTTTCTGATGCCACCGAACGATGAGATTACTGGGGCGGTATCCGGAATCGACGAGCTCGTCGATGTAGTCTCCGAGCTCGCGAATCGACATTTCCGCTGGCGTCCGGTACTCCCGCCCGAAGTACTCCGGACCTTCCGAAATGTGGAGCTTCATGGGCCCAGTGATTCGTCTGAACTCGTCGGTGCCGTCCGGGTAGATCTGGCGAAACCAACCCGAATCGGCGAGCCACTCCCCGTTGATGTACCGTGCTCTCCGAGTGTAGAGGTGCGAGCGAAGATTCATGTCCTCGTCGATCCTGAAGACAGTGAAGCGGATCAAGGTCTCGGAAGGTGAGTCGTAGCGAAGGAAATTGTACAGCGTCTCGTCGTCCCGGGACATCAGCCACTGGCGATCGCTGGACCGGTAGGACCGTGTCGCCTCGCGTCCCATTATTTGATCCCGAAGTCGTTTTGCGTCGCGGTTGGCGTTCGGCACCACGATTTCTCCGAGCACCCACAGACCCGCGGCCGACACCGCAGCGATGAGGAGGATTGGGACAATCAGACGGAAGAGCGAGATTCCTGCGGCCTTGAG
>JAOZUP010000482.1 GCA_029938595.1 Thermoanaerobaculales bacterium
GCTCCAGCACGTGCTCGAAACCCACTTTCTCCGCCAGGCGGTCCAGGGCCTCGCGCCCGCGCAGTATGGCGGCCAACATGGCTCGCAGATCGGCAAGATTGTCGGCCAGGGCCCGGGTCGGGTACGAGCCGTCCTGCAAGAGCCGTTCGACCCGCTCCCACCGCGGTTCTCCCCCTTCAACCAGCAGCGTCGGCGGTATGACCACTCCCTCTTCGGCCAGCGACTTTGCATCCGGCGGCACCGATCCCGGTCGGATGCCGCCGATCTCGGCGTGGTGCGCCCGGCACGCCACGTAGCCGAGAAGCCGTTCCTCCAGATGAACCGGTGCCACCAACGTCACGTCGGGCAGATGCGAGCCCCCGTACGCCGGGTGGTTGGTCACAACCACGTCTCCTGGATCCAGAGCCTTGTGGGCAACCAGCTCGCGGACGCAGAGACCCATTGCGCCGAGGTGGACCGGGATATGGGGCGCGTTGACGACTAGCCGCCCCGCCGGATCGAGCAGGGTGCACGAGAAGTCTTCGCGCTCCTTGATGTTGGTGGAGATTGCAGTCCGTTGCAGCATCTCGCCCATCTCGGTGGCGATACTCTCGAAACGGTGGCTCATCAGCTCGAGCTCGACCGCCTGCGGTCGGCCGCGTGAGACGGTGGAGGCTTCGGCGCGGGCTAGAAGGCGAACGCCGCCGTCACCCAGCGACCGCGCCAGCCAGCCTGGCCGCACGACCAGGGCGCTGTGCTCCTGTTGGATCAGCGCCGGGCCGACGATTTCGACCCCGGCCGACAACTCGGCCGCCTCATGGCACGGCACCTCGAGCCACTCTCCGTCCAGGAAGCAACGCTGGAAGCCCTTCGGTCCGACCGCCGGGGAATCGGCGACGGCCTCCTCCGCACCCGATGCCACGTCGGGCCTGGTGCTGCGCACGACGACGCGGAGCGACACCACCTCGACACCTCGCTCCTCGGGCCGGTACGAGAAGAGCTTGAAGTACGCCTCCTCGAACTGCTGCCGCAAGTCGCTGTCGGGGAGTGGCTCGATCTCGACGGTCGCGTCCTGTCCCACATACCTCAGCTCGATGATCCGGCGCGGGTCATCGATGGAGTCGCTCTCGACCCCCTCGTTCTCGAGCGCCGCCGCGGCTTCGCGCGCGAGCTCCCGAAGCCACCTGTCGAGGTAGTCCGAGACCTCGTCCAGCGGGCGCAGAACCTCCCGCTGGGCGAATCGTTCGACGACCGCGTGACCGAGCCCGAGGGCGCTGAGGAGGCCGGCATCGGCGGGCAGCAGGACCTCCTCCATCCCCAGCAGCTCGGCCAGCCGGCATGCGTGCTGGCCGCCCGCACCACCAAAGGCAACCAGCGCGTAGCCGGTCGGGTCGATACCCTTGCGGATCGAAATGTGGCGGATGGCCTCGGCCATGCGCTCGTCGGCGATGCTCACCAGACCCTCGAGGATCTCGTCGTCGCTGCCCACCCCGCGACCAATTTCTTCCAGCTCCCGCCGGAGCTCCCGGAATCGCACCCGCGCAGCGTCCAGATCGATGGGGATGGGAAATCGCTCGGCAACCAGCCGGCCGAGCAGCAAATTGACGTCAGTCAGTGTCAGCGGTCCGCCCGCCCCGTAGCTCGCCGGGCCCGGCATCGCTCCGGCGCTCTGTGGACCGACCGCCAACCTCCCCTGCTCCACCCGGCAGATCGAACCGCCGCCGGCGGCCACCGTCTCGATGGCAAGGGCGGGCACGGCCAACTCCACCGGGCCGACCTGGTGCGAGAAGACATACTCGAAGTCGCCGTCGAACCGTGAGACGTCAGTGCTGGTGCCGCCCATATCGAACGCGATCACCCGGTCCCGGCCACATCGATGCCCCGTCAGCGCCGCACCGACCACACCGCCTGCGGGACCGCTGAGCAGACTGTCCATAGACCGGTAGGCCTCGGAGCCGACCAACCCGCCGGCTGAGGTCATCACGTGAAGGCCCGATCCGTCGGCACCGAGGCCGTGCTCCACCGCGTGGAGATAGCCGGTGATAACCGGTCCGAGGTAGGCGTCGACGGTGCATGTCTCCGAGCGGCGCAGCAGTCCCTGGAATGGACTGAGGGCACTCGACCGCGCCACGTACTCGAATCCGGCTTCGACGAGCATCTCCTCGATCAGCTCTTCGTGCACAGGATTGCGGTGACCGTGGAGCAGGGTGATGCTCGCGCAGGCGACGCCTCTCTCGCGCAACTCGGCAATGGCCGGAGCGAGGTCCTCTCGGTCGAGATCTTCGACCACCGAACCATCGGCCGCCAGCCGTTCCCGCACACCGATCACCAACTCGGGCAACGGCTCGGGTCTTTCGATGTGGAGCGCGAAGAGGTCGGGCCGCTGCTGGCCGCCGATCATCAAAAGGTCTTCAAAGCCGGCGGTGATGAAGTGGGCCGTGCGCGCGCCGCCCCGCTCGAGGAGGGCGTTGGTTCCGCGGGTGGTGGCCAGGCGCATCGCCACCGGCGGCAGCGAACCCCCAAACGGAGTCCCCGTGATCAGGCGGGCGGCAAGCAACGGTGCCTCCTCACCCGATCGCAGCTCGACCGGAGCCCCCGGCTGGATGTCCTCCGGAACGGGACCGGCCAACCGCACCACCCCCTGCGCCACGTCGTGCTCGAGGATCTTGACGCCGCTCTCCGCGCCCAGCAGGGACAGCTCCATGCCGGTCAGGAAACCGTCGGGGAGCAACGACCCCCCGGTCAACCGGAGGCGATCGCCCTCGACCGCTGCCACCCGGTCACGGAGAGCACCGCTCGACAGCACCTTGCAACGGTGCATCGCACCCGCCGGATCGACGGCAATGCAATCGGTGAATGTTCCGCCCGTGTCGATCCAGATTTGCCACGGCAATTCAGCTTGCATCAGACCCACCAGTGCTGTAACACGGCAGGCGGGACGCCTGCCCCACAAGGGGCCATGCATATCCGGGTCGGATTGTGGGGCAGGCGTCCCGCCTGCCGGGCGGATGGGAACGTCGACTCATCGGCCTTTGCCCGTGACGAGATAGGTCGCGAAGCTGGCGAGCCAGTGGCC
>JAOZUP010000099.1 GCA_029938595.1 Thermoanaerobaculales bacterium
CAACTCACTCAGGCTTGGGGCAGCGGGCAGGAAGGGTGCCGAAGGGTGCCACGTACCGCATTGTTGCATCACGGGTATCCCCTTTCCTCAGGTTTGTCCGAATCAGGGCGTAACTGGCGAATGAACGATGGTCCTGTAGGTGATGGGTCGTACGGCGACGACCTGCTGAATCAGTCGAGCGGCGATCCTCCCGACGCCGCGGGTCTTGCGCCGGTTGAAACGAAACGCGTACTCGTCCAGGTAAGCAGCGAGGTGCTTACGGCTTGCGCTTCCGTGATAGGTCCCGAGTAGCCACCGTTTGAGGAGGTTCGCGACGCGGTGGCACTGATGGAGCGGATCCTCGATCTTGATGTCTAGCTGTTTGAGGTTGACTCGGTGGTGATTGCGAGGCGCGACGGCCCTTTGAGAGTAGCTCTGGAGGCTATCGATGGTGACGGTCGCAGACGGTGCGATGTTGCGGCGAAAGAACCCAGCCATGTCAGTCTCCTTGAGGCTGGCGCCGTGCTCCAGTCGCGTTCGTCCTCCGCGCTCTGCTGCGATGAGGATCAGGGCTTTGCTCGTGCCCCGCCCATGGGTTCGGCAGCGGCTACCCACATATGTTTCATCGACTTGGACGTCATCGTCCAACCGGTCTCGACCCTCACGTCGGGTGCATCTCCGAAGCTTGTGCATCCATGTCCACGCGGTCTCGTACGACCCGAACCCGAGGATTCTCTGAAGCTCCTTTGCACTGATGCCGTTCTTGCGAACGCTCATCTCCCAGATGGCGCGAAACCACATTCGGAGGGGCTTCCGGGTCTTGTGCAGAACCGTTCCTGCGGTGACGCTGGTTTGATGACCGCATTGTCGGCACTCGAACCGGCCGTTCGTGAGTTCCCAGACCCGGTCGTGGTCACACTTCCCGCATCGGGGCCGGCCACCCCACCTGACCTCAACGAGGTAGCGCCTACACGCCTCCTCGTCTGGAAACATCGCCTCGAATTCGGTCGCCGTCGTCGGAAACGAACGCCACAGGTCTTCTTGGTTCATTCGGTACCCCCTGCGGTATTTATGGCTTAATTATACCCTCACCTTACCAAGGGAGATACCCGTGTACGCACAATGTGGGTTGACATGCCCTCGCGTGCGGGCAAGGATCTTCTGAGGCCATTGTCCCGAAGGAGCATCCATGGAAACCGACGAACCCGTCCTTATCAACTACATCCGCGGCCCAGTCGAGGTTTACGGCCGGCGGATGAAAATGGAGTACATCGGGATGGCGTCGGTCTTTGTCGTCATCGCCGTACTCATTTACGGCGGGGCGCCCTGGCAGCGGTCGGTCGTTGCCACCATCGGTAGCTTCTTCCTGTTCCTCGGGCTCAAAAAGAAGAACCGCGATCACCTGATGTGCTCCTTCCTACTCTTCATGGCGGCGGCTCTCGCGCGTCCGGCGGTCCTGGTTGCGGACTGGGCGCTGCCGCTACTGCTCTTCGGGGCGACTGTTTTCTCCCTCGAGCGCTACATCGAGAAGCGGCCCTCGCAGGTCTACGTGCTACCGGTGGTCTTCGCGGTGTGGGGCTGGGTGGACGGGTTCTGGCTGCTCGCCCTCCTCTTCGCGATCGCCTATCTGTTCCACCCGCGCGACGACCGGCCGGGTTGGCGCAAGAAGCTCGGTTTCACTATTGCCGGTGCCGCGGCGGCGGGCGGCATCACGACCGTCCTTCACTTGACGAGCTCGGGCTTACCGACCGGCTACTGGCCATCGGAGCGGCTCGCGCCCGGTCCCACTCACCTCATCTTCATTGCGGTGCTGGTGCTCGCATCGCTGGTGATCGTCGCCTCTTACTGGCGACGGATCATCGCGCCTCACCGGATCAACCCGCTGGTCTTCGGCGCCCTGGCGCCGTGGGACATCCGACTGACAGCGATGTTCGGGATGGTGGCGGCGGTGCTCTTTGCGGCAACCGTCTTCCGCCACAGCATCGATTCGGACCGCGCAAGGCCCTTCTTCAAGCACGCGGAGTGGCACTTCTTCTGGTGGGTGTTGGCCCTGGCGGTATGGGCGGTGTTCTTCCGCTGATTCCTGGGGTTCACACCCTAGATGATGTGTCTGTCGCACCTTCGGCGCTCGGTGTAATAGAGGTCCCCACTGCCCTGGGGCTGACGCCCCAGGCTATGAATCTGTCGCGCCTTCGGCGCTCGGTATCGCCCTCGCGACGCGACACCGTGCTATGCGCGGGCTAAAACCGGACGCGGATGAAAAAGCTGATGTCGTTGATGCCGATATCGACCTGGCCGAAGAATTCCTCGCTGTCCGCGTCTGCCACGACGTCCGAACCGTTGAGGGCAGCGCCGAAACCGACGTTTTTGAAGGTGTTGTGTTCCACCGACAGCCTGACAATGGCCTGCCAACCGGAGTAGTCGCCGATGGCGAGATAGAAATAGCCCAGACCGGCTCTCATGCGCCACTTCGCTGACAGCATGCGACGGTACTCGAAGTTGATGTAGGGCAGTGGCGCGGTGAAATCGGCACCGCCCGACTGCCCCACCAGCTCCCCCTCCACGGTGATCGCGGCGAGGATCGAGAGCGTCCGCAGGCCGAGGCCGAAACCGACCGCCCACCGCTCCTTGATCCACGGGTAGTAGGTGTAGTCCAGGGCGTAGGTCTCGTAGTCGTAGAGGAGGTCGATGTTTGCGTCGATCGGGATGATCTCACCATCCCACTCGATCTCGGTGAGGGCCTGGGCGGTTGAGTCGCGGCCGACCTCCTGCCAGCGGATGCCGAGGCGGTGCCTGCGGCCCATCTGCCACTCGAAGGAAAGAGAAGGAGTCATCGTCCTGCCGTCGAGACCGAGATCGTCCTCGAAGCTGAGCGTGGTTCCGAGGCCGTGCTCCTTGGAGTCGAAGCGGATCTTGGTGCTCGTGGTTACAAAGCTGCCCTCGAGGCGGAAGTTAAAGGTGTCGAAGAGGGGTTCGTAGGTGCCCTTCTGAGCGAAGGCGGGGGCTGCCGCCGACCCCAGAACCAGCACGGTGATAATCGTCATGATGCGACGCAATGGAGGCCTCCTGCAGGTAGTTGATGCAGCGCAGAATCGCAAACCGTCGTGAGCACAGTATAGGACGGCAGCCGTTCGCTATTGGCTGAGGCGCCCGCAACATTCATGATTCGGCGCGGGCGGGTATAAAACCCGCCCCTACGGGTGGCCGGCCCCTGATCGCTATCGCTATCGGAATCGCTATCGGAATCGCTATCGCTATCGATGCACCCCGTGCCAATCCGGCCATTCGATAGCGATACCGATAGCGATACCGATAGCGAGATCTTCACCCGCGAACCACGAATCTCTCTTCTCCGGTGTTAAACTCCTCGGCGCAAAATGCCGATCCTGTCGGGAGGTTGATGATGTTTCGAAAGCCCTTGTTCTGGGCAATCTTCGTTCTGTTGTCTGTTCTCTGCACCGCGTGGGCGGTGATGCACTTCGCCGAGGCCTTTCCGCTGGTCACCCTCGATGTAACCATGGACCGCGGGGCAGCCCTCGAGGCGGCGGAAGGTCTCGCGGTCGATCGCGGTTGGGGCCCCGAAAAGGCCCGGCACGCGGTCGAGTTCAGCCTCGACGGTCGTGTTCAGAGCTTTGTCGAGCTCGAGGCCGGCGGCAAGGAAGCCTACACCGAAATGCTCGCGGGCGACCTCTACTCCCCCTATACCTGGATAGTGCGACGGTTCGCCGAGGGCGAAACCAACGAGAGCCTCATCCGATTTCGGCCCGACGGCACGCCATACGGTTTCCGCGAGAAGCTCCCCGAGGATGAGCCGGGGGCAAGCCTAGATTCCGAGGCCGCCCGCGAGCTCGCTGAAGCCGCGGTCGAAACCGGATGGGGGGTGGACCTCGGCGCTTACGAGTTGGTGGAGGCTTCGCACGAGGTGCAGCCGGGCGGGCGCACCGATCACTCTCTGGTTTACGAGCGCCCCGATGTGCAGATCGGCGACGGGCACTACCGCCTGAGACTCACCGTCTCAGGCGACCGCCTCACCGGACTCACCCACTTCATCAAGATTCCGGAGGCCTTCTCGCGGCGCTATCAGGAGATGCGCTCGGCCAACAACGGCATCGCCACCGGCTCGGCCTTTGCCATTGCCATCCTTTACATCGCCGGCGGCTGCGTTGTGGGTCTCTTCTTTCTGATGCGCGAGCGCTGGGTGGTGTGGAAGCCGGCCGTCAAGTGGGCGCTCTTCATCGCCTTTCTGCAGGCGTTGGTGGTGCTCAACCAGTGGCCCTTGCTGTGGATGGGTTACGACACCGCGATCTCACCCACCACCTTTGCGCTGCAACAGATCGCCATCGCGCTTGCCCAACTCATCGGCATGGGCGCGGTCCTCGCGCTGTCCTTCATCGCCGCCGAAAGCCTCACGCGCCGGGCCTTCCCCGAACACGTCCAGCTGTGGATGTCCTGGAAGGGAGAGGTTGCGGCATCGAAGACGATGCTCGGTTATACGGCGGCCGGATACCTCCTGATCGGCATCTTCTTCGCCTACGAGGTGTGGCTCTACTTCTTCGCCAACAGCTACCTCGATTGGTGGACGCCATCGAGCGCCCTCTTCGACCCCAACGTCCTGGCCAACTACTTCCCGTGGCTGACATCAATCGCCATCTCGCTCCAGGCCGGATTCTGGGAGGAGTGCCTGTTCCGGGCGGTGCCCATCGCCTCCGCCGCCCTCCTCGGCCGGCGCTTCGGCAAACGCTGGCTGTGGATCGCGGGAGCATTGGTCCTGCAGGCGGTGATCTTCGGCGCCGGCCACGCCAACTACCCCGCCCAACCCGCCTATGCTCGTCTGGTCGAGCTGATCATCCCGGCGCTGGGCTTCGGCGGTCTCTACCTGCTCTTTGGTCTGGTGCCGGCGATCGTCCTCCATTTCGCCTTTGACGTGGTGTGGTTCGCGCTGCCTCTGTTTGCCGCCGACACACCGGGCATCTGGATCGACCGCGGGCTTGTGGTCCTTCTCACGCTCGTGCCGCTGTGGGTGGTGCTGCGGGCCCGCTGGCGGGCAGGCTCGTGGGGCGAGGTCCCGGCACAGGACTTCAACTCCGGTTGGTCGCCACCTCCCGCCCCGGAGCGCGCCCCGACGGCACCCGCTGCCGCCTCGGGTGGCCTCGCCGCAAAGAGCCGCGTCCTGCTACCGATCCTCGGGATTGTCGGCGTGCTGTTGTGGGCGCTCACAACCAGCTTCCAAACCAACGCGCCGCTCATCGAACACGGTGACGGAGAAGCCCGGCTGGCCGCGCGCGAGATGCTGGCCGCTCGAAACATCGAGCTTGCCCCGGATTGGCGCGAGCTCAGCTCCGTCCAGGCGCCTCTCGGTCTCGAAGATCGATTCGTCTGGCAGGAGGGCGGTCCCGAGGCCTACCGAGAGCTCCTCGGGCGCTACCTGCCGACTCCCCGTCGCATGGTGCGCTACGCCCGCTTCGAGGGCGATGTGGCCGAGCGCGCCGAGGAATACCTGGTCTACGTTGGACCCAATGGTACGGTCCAGAAATTGCTCCACCAGCTCCCTGAGGGCCGCGCCGGCGCAGAGCTCGACGAGGAAGAGGCTCGTGAGATTGCCCGGGTAACGGTGGCGGCCGACTACGGTCTTCCAGCCGATAACCTCGAGGAGGTGTCGGCCGATCCCTCGCAGCTCCCCGAGCGCCGCGACTGGTCCTTCGTCTTTCGCGACGTGGAGGGCTACCCGATGGAGACCGGCGAGGCGCGGATCGCGGTTGGCATCGCCGGCGACGAGGTGGTGAGAACCGGCCGCTTCATCCACATACCCGAGGAGTGGGAGCGCGCCTACCGCAACCGTCACAGTATCACCCAGGTGGTGCAGATCGGGTGTGTGGTGCTGTTGGTGTTGCTGTATCTGGCGGGTGCGGTCGTGGCCGTGATCCGCTGGAGCCGGCACCGTTTCGCCACCGCCACCTTCGCCATCTTCTTCGGGGTGACGGCCGTTCTCGGCATCGTCGGACTCCTCAACGGTTTCCGTTCCGCGACCGCGCAGTTCATGACCGCGCAACCCTTCAAGCTGCAGGTCGCGATCGTGATTGTCGGCGGGCTGATCGCCATGACCGGCATGGCGGCTGTGTCGGCGCTGCTCATCGGGCTCGCCCACCGCATGCTGCCGCGGCAGCCCACTGAGAATGCCGGCGCGAGCATCGCGGCCGGTTTCGGTCTTGGCGCCATCCTCGCAGGGCTCGGCGCCCTCGGTCTGTGGATGGCGCCGTCCCCGCTGCCGCTGTGGCCGAGCTTCGGCGGCGCCGGCAACTCCGTACCGCTATTCGCCTCCGCACTCGGCCCGCTTAGCTCCTGGATCACGAGCACCGCGTTGTTCCTGCTCGTGATCACGATTTTGTACGCGTTCACAGGAGGTTGGCGGCGCCGGCAGCCGGTGGCGTCCGTCTTCATCATCCTCCTTGGGCTGGTTGTGACCGGCAGCGAGGGGGTCGAGAGCATCCCAATGTGGCTGCTCGAGGGCGCTCTCACGGGGCTCGTGCTGTTGGCGATATGGATTTGGGTCCTCCGCCACCATCCCGCGCTGACGCCACTGGTGACCGCCGCCGGCGCGATACTCGCCGCCATGAGGAGCGCATTGATCGGAGCCTATCCGGGCGCGGCGGCCGGGTCCGTGATCGGCGCACTGCTCGTACTCACCGCAGCTGTGTGGTGGTTCCGTCGGCTGAGCGCCGACTCGGTTTTCCAATCGGCAAGGGTTTTCTCGGGCGAACCCGCCGGAGTCATGACAGGAACGGAGGAGTGAGGAATGCGCGCATTCGCAGTTTCGTTACTGGTGGCCGGCGTTCTATTGTTTCTCGTCAGCCTGACGGCCGACACCATCGGAATCGGTGAAGGGACGGGAGTGGGGTGGAAGCAAATCACCGGCGCGGTGATCGGGGTGGTGATGGCCGCAATCGGGATGGTTCGTCTGCGCCGAGAGGTTTGACCGCCCCTCAGCAGCGTTCTTGCTATCCTTCGCCGACCGCCGACAACATGAGGAGCCATGACTGACGACTGCCCGAACTCACAGCAGCATTGCCTCAACGAGTTCGAGGCAACCGCAATTTGCGGCAATGACATCACCTCCTCGTGTCTCTATGTCTCGGCGCTGACCATCCTCCAGGCCGGCAAGTGGGCGCCGCTGGCGCTGCTCATCGTCGCCGCCGTGCTCTTCCTGTATCGCAAGATCTACGCTGAAGTGGTCGGTGCCTTGCCGCTCAACGGCGGCGCTTACAACGCGCTGCTCAACACAACTTCGAAGAAGGTCGCGTCGCTGGCGGCGTGTCTGACCCTGCTCTCGTACATGGCAACGGCGGTGATCTCAGCCTCGGAGGCGATGCACTACGTGCACTCGTTGTGGCACGGTCTGCCGGTGATCGCGGCGACCATCATCCTCCTCGCGGCGTTCATGGTTCTGACCATCATGGGCATCGGCGAGTCGGCCAAGGTGGCAGTCGTCATCTTTATCGGCCACATCGCCACCCTCCTGTTGCTGCTCGGGGTAGGCGTCCTTTTCGTCTTGCGGGGCGGGCCATCAACCCTGGTGGAAAACCTGTCGGCGCCCATGGAGATCAGTATCACCCAGGCGTTGTTCTTCGGCTTCGCCGCGGCGATGCTCGGAATATCCGGTTTCGAGAGCTCGTCGAACTTCGTCGAGGAACAGGCCCACGGCGTCTTCCCCAAGACCCTGCGCAACATGTGGGCCGCGGTGAGCTTCTTCAACCCGTCGATGGCCCTCCTGGCATTGGCCCTGGTGCCGATCGCCGCCGTCCCGCAGAACCAGGAGGCGCTGCTCTCGTACATGGGCTTGGTCGCGGGTGGAAAATGGTTGTCCGTCGTGGTGTCGATTGACGCCGCCCTGGTGCTGTCCGGCGCGGTGTTGACCTCGTATGTCGGGGTCACCGGTCTCGTCAAGCGCATGACCCTCGACCGCTGCCTGCCCCAGGTCCTGCTCAAGACCAGCCGCACGGGTACCAACTATCTGATCATCATCTCCTTCTTCCTGCTCACGGTCTCGGTACTCCTGATAACCCATGGCGACCTCGGCGCCCTCGCCGGCGTCTACACCATCTCTTTCCTGGCGGTGATGGTCCTCTTCGGAATCGGCAACATCCTGCTCAAGGTCAAACGAGCACGCCTACCGCGGCCGACTATCGCGTCGTGGCCGTCGGTCTTCGTGGCTATCGGCGCCGTGCTCGCCGCCCTCGTCGGGAACATCCTCATGAACCCGGCCTACCTCCGGGTCTTTCTCGGCTACTTCGTGCCGGCAGTCCTGGTCGTCGGCATCATGCTGAGCCGGATCCAAATCATGCGGGTGATGCTCTTTACAATCCAGGCTATCAACGAGGCCATCACCACACGCACGACCCGCGCAGCGAAGGTTATCCGCGCCAAGATCGACAAGATCAACTCGCAGCGCTTCGTCTTCTTCACCCGAGGAGACAGCATCGCCAACCTCAACGAGGCGATGCTCTACGTGCGGCGCAACGAGCACACCAACCGCGTCAGGGTGGTCACCGTCTACAAAAAGAAGACGGATATCCCGAAGAAGCTCGCGAAAGACCTCGAGTTCCTCGACGAGGCCTACCCCGAGATCGACATCGAATACGTCGAGGTCGAGGGCGAGTTCGGTCCGGAGCTCATCCAGCAGCTCTCCAGCAAGTGGAGGATCCCCAAGAACTTCATGTTCATCGGTTCGCCCGGGGATCATTTCCCCTATCGGTTGGAGGAGCTGGGTGGGGTGCGGTTGATCATTTAAGGAATTTCGGATTTCGGATTTCGGATTTGCCAATGCGCAGCGCGTAGCAGGATCGCGGAATCACCGCCCCTCCATTTGAACCACCAAGACACCAAGGAATCGCGAACGGGACACCAATCGCTATCGCTATCGGGATCGCTATCGCTATCGCTATCGAAAATGACGACTCCGATTCGAGGGGTCGATACCGATAGCGATTGCGATACCGATTGCGATGGAGAAATCCGACGCGGACCCAGGATTTCACCCACATGAAACCACAACGCATCCTCGTGCATAGGACGGTGTGAAATCAATACCACCGAGGAGGATCTATGGACTTTCGAGATACGATCAATCGCATCAACGACCTGACTTTTCAGGTCACCGACAAGCTCGGCTTCATCGCACCGCTGGCGACACGCATCGTCATCGGCCTGGCCTTTTACCAGGCCGGGAGCGGCAAGTTCCGGCACTTCGAGAACGTCGTCGGCTTCTTTCAGGGGATAGAAGTCCCGTTCCCGGCGTTCAACGCCGGTCTCGTCGCCTCGACGCGCTGCTGCGGAAGGTGCTGGGCTTTGAGCCGCGGGGGGCCGGCGCAGCGAGCTCGGCCGCCGCCTAGGCAAACATTAATTCTCGTGTAACCAATCATGCCGCTTGCGCTTACTTAGATCGAAACCGAGAATAAACGAGACGCAGACTCAGTTTTAGCCAAAGACCTTTTAACAACCAACAACCTCCCGAGGAAAGGGGAATGAAATGAACTCGAAAATGAAGAAGCTCCTGGTCAACGCAGCGATGGCAGGCATGATCGCCGGTGTCGGCACGATGGGCGCGCCCACTGCCTCGGCAGCGACCAATCCTTCGGAGACCGTTCGCAACGGTTGCGGCGGCAAGGACGGCTGCGGCGGCAAGTCGGGCGACAAGGCGGAGAATGCCGACAAAAACGCCTGTAAGGGCATGAACTCCTGTAAAGGCAAGGGCAACTGCAAATCGGGCGACAATGGCTGCGCCGGCAAGAACTCCTGCAAGGGCAAGGGCGGCTGCGCGTCCGAGGACGCCAAGCACAACTGCAAGGGCCAGAACGACTGCAAGGGCCTCGGCGGATGCAAGAGCGGTGACAACGGCTGTGCTACCAAGAACTCCTGCAAGGGCAAGGGCGGCTGCGCCGTTCCCGTGAAGGAAGCTGCCTAAGATCATCAACCCGGCACCGGCCCCGGGGCGATCCCGGGGCCCGTCGCCATGTTCGCGATCGCACGGGTGCCAGGCTTTAGGAAGTTGGGAAGTTGGGGGATGTGAAGTCCCCACTCGAATCACGGGCCAACTTCCCAACTTCCTAAAGCCTGGCACCCTGGAGGAGAGATGAAATGAGCGAAAACCGCTGGAGCTTCCCCGACCTCGGCCTCGGAGTCGGGCTACGCACCCCGCACTACGCCCACATCTTGTCGGAGACACCGGACATCGGTTTCTTCGAGGTCCTG
Source organism: Thermoanaerobaculales bacterium (assembly GCA_029938595.1). Lineage (GTDB taxonomy): Bacteria > Acidobacteriota > Thermoanaerobaculia > Thermoanaerobaculales > Sulfomarinibacteraceae > Sulfomarinibacter. Next base: position 10,225 of record JAOZUP010000099.1, read on the forward strand.
ACCGAGAACTATCTCGACACGGGCGGCCGTCCGCTCTACCTGCTCGACCAGATTGCCGAGCTCTACCCGATGGTGATGCACGGCGTTTCCATGTCCATCGGCAGCACCGATCCCATCGATTTTGACTACCTGGCCAAGGTCAAGGCTCTCGCGGCTCGCACCGGCGCGCTGTGGATCTCGGACCACGTCTGCTGGACCGGCGTGCTTGGCCGCAACACCCACGACCTGCTGCCCCTCCCCTACACCGAGGAGAGCCTCAAGCACTCGGTCGAACGTATCAAGGTGGTGCAGGACTACCTCGACCGGCCCCTGGTCATGGAGAACCCCTCCACTTACCTCGAGTTCGCTGCCTCCGACATGCCAGAGTGGGAGTGGGTTGCCCGGATGGCCGAGGAGGCCGACTGCGGCTTGCTCTTCGACGTCAACAATGTTTACGTGTCGGCCTATAACCACGGCTTCGACCCGGTGGAGTACATCGACGCGATTCCGGGCGACAGGGTCTGCCAGTACCACCTCGCGGGCCACACCAACAAGGGAACCCACATCATCGACACCCACAACGACCACGTCCTCGACCCGGTGTGGGAGCTCTTCGGCCACACCATCCGCCACGTCGGCCTGCGAGCCACCCTGCTTGAGTGGGACGCCGACATCCCGCCCTTCGAGATCGTCCACCAGGAGGT
>JAOZUP010000483.1 GCA_029938595.1 Thermoanaerobaculales bacterium
TTATGACGGCGTCGAGCTCGCCGTGCGGGATCCATCTCTGGTGAACGCCGGCGAGCTCGAGCGCGTCGTCATCGACAACGGCCTAATGGTCCCCGCGATCGGAACCGGTCAGGCGTGGGGCGAGGAGGGGCTGTCGTTCACCAGTGACGACCCGGCAGTTCGAGCTGCAGCCATCGAGCGCATTTCGAGCCACGCCCCGCTGGCGGTGCACCTCGACGCTATCGTTATTCTCGGTTTGATCCGCGGCATTACGCCCGACGGTCAGACCCACGAGCAATCGATGGAATACTTAGTGGAAGCCATCCAACAGTGCGCGGCGGCGGCAGAGGGCACCGGTGTCCGCTTTGCCCTCGAACCCATGAACCGTTACGAAACCGATCTCATCCACACCGCCGCCGAAGGCTTGGAACTCATCGAACGAGTCGGGGCCGACAACTTCGGGCTGCTCCTCGACACCTTCCACATGAACATCGAGGAGCCGGACATCGGGAACAGCATCAAGACCTGCGGTGACCGGATCTTCCACTTTCATGTGGCAGACTCGAATCGGTGGTACCCGGGTGCCGGGCACCTGGATTTCGGGGCCATTCTGAATGACCTCGAAAATACTGGATACCAGGGGTTCGTGTCAGGAGAGTTCATGCCGAAACCGAATGCTGACGTTGCTGCCGAGCGTGGCATCGCCCATTTACGATCGTTGTAGATCACTATGGGAAAAGAAATGGAAAGAGAAATTCAACTCCTCGAAGTCTCGGGGCTGAATATCATCACATCCTCGGCCGTTCGCGATCACGACCTGACCCTCTTTCTGGTCCAGGATGCGGATGGTGGGAAATTGCTCGGAGTCCGTGGAGAAACCGACCGTTTTCAAGGAGTGCGTGACGAGCACAGCGGGACGCTGCTCTGTCCGCTGACGTCAGTCAATGCCGCGGCCCTGCGTGCCCGCCTGCCGTGGCTGCGGGCGGTTCCACTCGGGCTCACAACATCGGCGGGCTTCGGCGACCGTCTGGGCCTCGCAACTCCAGGTCACATCCTGGCTCTGAGGCGAGTCTGTGAGCCGGAGACAGCCATCGCGCCGATTTTCGCCCAGCAGTCGGTGCGCGAGAATGCCCGGACCGGCCGCACTCCGCAGGAGGTGATGGACGATGCCATCTGGGGGGTTCTCGAGGAGGGCTGGCGCCTGCCATGGGGGGCTGACGCCGACCACCTCAAGACGGAAGCCGACGTCGAGGCATTTGCCGCCGCAGGATTCACCTTCTTCACCATCGATCCCGGCGACCATGTAGACGACGACGCTCACACGGCTTCACCGGAGGCAATTGAAGCCAAGTTGCGAGCACTGCCGTGGGATTCGCTCGACGATACCCTCGACAATCTCGAAGCGAGACACGTGGGCCGAACGCTCGAGCTCGACAGCGGCCCTGAGACCATGGATCGCGAAGAGCTGTTGCGGGCGGCTGCCAAGTACGGTCGCGCGGTGGCTCACACCGTCACCATGTACCGGTTCATTCAGGCGCGGCTCGGAGATGGGCGCTTTGAGCTCGAAGTCTCGGTGGACGAGACCTCCAGCCCCACGTCCGTTGCCGAGCATATCTACATCGCCGACGAGCTGGATCGGCTCGGTGTCCGATGGGTCAGTCTGGCCCCCCGCTTTATCGGCGAGTTCGAAAAAGGCGTGGATTACATTGGTGATCTCGAGGTCTTTGCGACCGAGTTTGCCAGGCATACGGCCGTGGCGAGGAAGCTCGGGCCCTACAAGCTCAGTCTGCACTCCGGTTCGGACAAGTTCAGCATCTATCCGATCGCGGCCCGGTTGACCGCGGATGTTTCTGGGGGAAACGGTGGACCGCTCGTGCATGTCAAGACGGCGGGAACCAGCTACCTCGAGGCGCTGCGGACGGTGGCGCGAGTGGATACCGATCTCTTTCGTGAGATCCTCCAGCTGGCTCGCGACCGGTATGAGACCGACCGTGCGACCTACCACGTCTCCGCGCGCCTCGAAAAAGTGCCCGCCGAGGAAACGTTCGCTGATGACGACCTGCCGGGGCTGTTGGATGACTTCGATGCTCGGGAGGTGCTCCACGTGACATTCGGCTCGGTTCTCGATGCACACGGGGACCGATTGCGGGAGGCTCTGCGCCTCAATCACGACGTGTATGGTGAAGGTCTCGCGGCGCACTTCGAAAAACATCTGCGGCCGTTCGTTCAAGAACCCCACGAGGGAGGGAAGAGCCGTGGTTGACCAGACCTACGATTTCACCGGCCGCACGATGGTCGTCACCGGTGGCGCGGGCATTCTCGGCGGCGAGATCGCGTGCTCGTTGGTGGCCTGCGGTGCACGGGTCGCGATTCTCGACAAAGACCCGTCGCTCGCTGATCGCTTTCAAGATCGTTTGCACCAGGGTCCCGGCAGCGCCATCGTCGTTGGTGGTGATGTCCTGGACGCGGCGGCTCTCGCTGAATCCGAAGAATCGATCCGCGCCGAGCTCGGGCCGATCGACACCCTGATCAACGCTGCCGGTGGCAACCATCCGCGGGCCACCACCGGCGATGACCTCCAGTTTTTCGATCTGCCGGCCGAGGCCTTGCGGTTTGTTGGTGAGCTCAACCTGATCGGGACCATCCTGCCGTGTCAGGTTTTCGGTCGTGCCTTTGCCGACGAGGGGCGTGGCGTCATCCTCAACATCTCGTCGATGAACGCCCTGCGTCCGCTGACCAGAATCCCGGCCTACTCGGCGGCGAAAGCCGCGGTGAGCAACTTCACCCAATGGCTGGCGGTGCACATGGCCAAGGAGTACTCGCCGGATATCCGAGTCAACGCCCTGGCCCCGGGCTTTTTTCTGACCGAGCAGAATCGGTTTCTTCTGACCGACGAAGAGTCGGGTGACCTCACCGATCGAGGCAGGACCATCATCGAACATACACCCATGGCGCGTTTTGGAAAACCTGACGATCTGCTCGGTGCCACACACTGGCTGCTGTCGCCGGCATCGTCGTTTGTCACCGGTGTCGTGGTGCCGGTGGACGGCGG
>JAOZUP010000484.1 GCA_029938595.1 Thermoanaerobaculales bacterium
GGAACGACGACCTGCGCCTGTACCTCGACGGCAACCTGCAGTTCGCGTCGGTGGACGAGTATCGCTACCACGAGGCCCTGGTGCACCCGGCCATGGCGAACCTGCGCCGGCGGGAACAGATCCTGGTCCTCGGCGGCGGCCCTATCGGCCTGGCCTCGATCCCGGTGGCCAGGGCCGCCGGCGCCTCGCAGGTGATCGTCAGCGAGGTCAGCCCCTACCGCAAGGACCTGGCCGCAAAGATGGGCGCTGACCACGTGATCGATCCCACCGACCAGGACCTCGTTGAAACGGTGCGGGAGCTCACCGGTGGCGCCGGCGCCGACGTGGTGCTCGAGATGTCGGGTGCGGTCCAGGCGGTACTGCAGGGGTTCCGTTGTGTGCGGCCCGCCGGCCGATACTCGTTGCTCGGAATCCCTCCGGGGCCGGTGAGTCTGGATCTGGCCGCCGACGTGGTGATCCCCGGTATCACCATCAACGGCATCCACGGCCGCCGCATGTACGACACCTGGTACCAGATGGATGCCCTGTTGATCTCGGGCAAAGTGGACCTCGCGCCCCTCATCACCCACCGCTTCCCGATGGAGGAGTTCGAGGAAGCGTTCGCCGTCGGTCTGTCGGGCGAGTCCGGCAAGATCATTCTCGAGTAGGAGAGGAAGATGTATCAGCAACTGAGGGATGAGTTGCGCCAGCAGCTCGACGAGATGCACGCCACCGGTGCGGCGTGGACCGAGCATTTACTCACTACAGCCCAGCAGGCGGCGGTTGGTGTTCGCCCCGATTCCACGTCGTCACCATGTGAGGTGCTCAACTTCTGCTCAAACAACTACCTCGGGCTCGCCAACCACCCGGAGATCGTGAATGCGGCGATCGAAGCCATCCAACGCTGGGGTTATGGCCTGGCGTCGGTGCGCATCGTGTGCGGCACCCAGGACATCCACAAGGAGCTGGAAACGCGGATCGCAGGTTTCTACAGGACCGAAGGTGCCATCCTCTACACCTCGTGCATGCACGCCAACGGGGGGGTTTTCGAACCACTGGTGAGGGAGGGGGACGCGGTGGTCACCGACGCCCTCAACCACGCGAGCATCATCGACGGCATCCGGCTCACCAAGGCTGGCCGGTATATCTACCAGCACTCCATGGAGTCGCTGGAGGAGAAGCTGAACGAGGTGAGGGATACGGGAGCCCGGCGCATCATCGTTGCCACCGACGGAGTGTTCTCCATGGACGGTGACATCGCCAACCTGCCGCGGATCGTGGAGCTCGCCGAGGAGTACCAGGCTTTGGTCATGGTGGACGATTCGCACGGCACGGGGGTGCTCGGCCGCACCGGCGCCGGTTCGGTCGAACACCACGACTGTTTTGGCAAGATCGACATTGTCACCTCGACCCTCGGCAAGGCGATGGGTGGTGCCGCAGGCGGCTTCGTGGCCGGCAGCCGAGAGATCGTGGACCTGTTGCGCCAGAAATCCCGCTCATACATCTTCACCAACACTCTGCCACCTGCGGTCGTCGGCGCCTCGATTCGTGCTCTCGAGCTGGTTCAGGAGAGTCAGGACCTTCGCACCCGGTTACAGGACAACACCCGGACCTTCAGGAGCCGAATGACCGAGCTGGGCTTCGCCATCCCAAAGGGCATCCATCCGATCGTGCCGGTTATGCTGGGGCACCTCGGGGACGGCAGCCGCTTCGCCAGGGATATGTGTCGAGACCTGTTCGACGAGGGGATCTTCGTACTCGGCTTTTCCTTCCCGATCGTGCCGCGCGGTCAGGAGCGGATCCGGGTCCAGATCTCGGCGGCCCACTCCGACGAGCACATCGGGCGAGCCGTCGAGGCATTCGAGCGCGTCGGTGCGAAACACGGCGTTATCTAGCCGTGCCAGAATGAGGAGAAATCAATGGGGAAACGCGACATGCCGAAAACGAAAAGATCGAGAATTCGCCGAGCAGTGCGGTGGGTGGTCGGGCTTGCGGGCGGCGGTCTGGCTATTCTGGCTGTTGCCGTGTGGATAGCAGGGCTGCTGGCGCCGAACTATACACGCGTGCTGACACCTGCGGGGCACCCCGTGAACATCTCCACGTACCTCGAGCTCGGGTCGGGCGACATGGTGTGGGTGAGTACCTGGCTGCCCGAGGACCTCGCACCCGACGCGCAGATCTCCACCTTGGTCGAGACGTCACGTTACGGCGGGCAGCTCCAGGCAGGCTGGTTGTATCGCGCCATGCAGACCGTGCTCGATCAACCCGATCCCTGCAAGGCCAGCATGCAGAGCGTACTCGATCATGGGTACGCCGCAGTGTGGGTCCAGTCGCCCGGTTCGTGCCAGTCGACCGGCGTCCGTCCGATCGAGCACCCCCCGAACGAGCTCGAGGCGATCCAGGCTGCGGTCGATTGGATCGTGGCCCAACCGTGGTCCGATGGCCGGGTTGGCGCCCATGGCATCTCCTACTCGGCGACCACGGCCGACCTGATGTGCGCCTCGGGCTCGGCAGCGGTGAGAGCGGTTCTCGCCAAGGCGCCGGACTTCGACCCCTACACGCAGGTCATCCGGCCGGGCGGTGTCGGCTCGGATGGATTCCTCAGGACCTGGCTGGAGCTGGTCCAAGCGATGGATCGAGATGATATCTGTGGCGTGGTCGCGGCTATTCAGCGGAGCGAGCTTTCGTTCTTCGATCGGTTGATGCTTCGGGCCTACATAACCGGGCTACAGCAACCGCCGGGGGCTGACCGCCTGATCTTTAAGAGAGCCCTGATTGAACATCGCGACAGCCAATCGGTAGACGAGATCCTGGACACGCTGACGTTCAAGCGACCGGAGCGCGCATATGGCGGCTTGCCCTCCCTCGACGACGTTGCGCTGTACAACCAGGCGCCGGCGATCGAGCAGTCCACGGGCGCCATGCTCACCAGGGCCGGCTGGTGGGACGCCGGCGTGGTGGAGGGCGCGCTTCAGAAGTTCCTGACGATCCAGCGCCCGATGCGCATCGTGATCGAGCCATGCGAGCACGTCTTCGAAGAGGTGGCAGACC
>JAOZUP010000485.1:0-317 GCA_029938595.1 Thermoanaerobaculales bacterium
CACGTCATCTCTTCCCCCTTCCCCAGGCTTCGCCTGGCGCACACGTGGCACCCTTCCAACTTCCCAACTTCCCAACTTCCCAACTTCCAAAAGCCTGGCACGTTTATGCGTTAATGCGAAGTGTGGGACCCTTGAAACAGACCGGTATGAAGCGCCTCATGTTTCCCCTCACGGGCCCGGTGGGATGCACGGCGGGATCTCGGCTCCAAAGGTGGTCTCGCAGATGTTGTCCTGCCAGGTATTGCCGGTGGCATTTGGATTGTGGCAGAGGTCCCAGTTGTTACCCACCACCGTGTTGTTCGCCACGACGTTACCGC
>JAOZUP010000485.1:327-3027 GCA_029938595.1 Thermoanaerobaculales bacterium
GGTTGCGTAGAAGCAGGCCGGTGTAGGTGTCGGAGGACAGGCCGTGTTGACATCCAGGGCAATCCCGCACGCGTCGTGCCCGCTGATGAGGTTGTATCGAATAGTGGAGTTGGAGCCCGCCCTGAAAAAAACGCCTTCGCCCCAATCGACGATGGAGTTGTGCTCGATCAAGACGCCGGTGACTTCGCCCGGTGCATGCTCAACGATGGCGACGCAGGTGCGACGGAATTCGTTGCCTGCGATTCGTACGTTTCCTGTCTCTTGGACGAGGACCCCGCCAAGTACAGGATCGATAAAGCGGCTGTTGATCACCGAGCCGCTGGTCCCACCGGCTCCACCGATGTTCACGCCTATGCTGCCGTCCTTGAATTCGATGTTATCGAGCGTGATCTCAGAAGCCGCCGACACTATCGCCTCTCTGTGGAAAACGGGCAGGAACCCGAAGAAGCAGTCCCTCACCAGGACATTCTGGCTCTGGGTCACCCTCAACCCGGGGAAGAAGTCTTCTGCGTCGTCTGCGACCAGATTTCCCATCCACAGGTCCTTCACCGTCACCGTGTTGGCTGAGTAAATATTCATTTCAACGAGGAAATCTCTGATGGTGCCGTTCTTGACCGTCACTCGCTCGGCATTTTCCACCTTGACGCCGATTCCGATCGGGTGACCGGTGATCACGTGCCCGCCGAGGTCGATTGTGATGTTCGAGGCGCCGACCTCGATCGCGGCCGACTCGAAGTCACCCGATGGACACGAGAGATCGTTGTTCAAAATCGCATCAGTCGTCACGACCTGTCCGCAGGTGGTGATGATGGTTCGCGGGCGAGTCGAGCTCGACCAGGCACCTGTGTTCCCGGATTCGAAGCCGTCCTTCAGAATCCTCGTCCCTATGAACTCGACTTCATCGACGAAGGCGGAGAAGGCTGGACCGGCCACGGCGTCGCTGAAGTTGCCGAACTGGATTTGATCGATCACCTCGACAGCCGAGCCGTCGCGAAAGGCGACGCCGGTCTCGGTGGCGGTGTTGCCGGGATTGCCGTCCTCCCACACCGTGATGTCGTAGGTGAATGTGCTTGGGTCGATGTTGAGCGTGACCCCGTACCACGTATCGGCCACGACATCCATGACGTGGTTCCAACCCCCGGTGTGGGAATGGGTCCCGATGGCGTTGCCGACAGAACCTCCGACGCCGACCCACCACGCCACCTGGTGCCCAGCGTTATTGCCTCCGACGGCGGTCAGGACCTCGTCGGTGGTGGAGCCGACGCGAAAGTAGTAGGTCAGCTCGGCCGGCCTGTCGATGGGAGGGAAGTTGCGGCCGAAGCCGAAACCGTAGCCATCGAAGGTGGCCCTGACGAGCTCCACCGACTTGCCCGAGGATCCCCGAGAGGTCGTCTCGTCGACCTGGATCGTGCCGGATGAACCGTTGTTCCACCACAGCCAGGCGGGTGGTGACCCTGTGGTCTGGGAATCGAAATCCTCGACAATCAGCTGCGCGTTGGTGACGCCGGTAACGAGAATCAGGAGCGTGAAGAAACAGGCCGGTTTAAAAACTCTCATTCGCCGCTTTCGCCTGCGTATATCACCGGGCGGGTCAAGGAACCGCGCTCGACCACTCCGCGGTGTCGCCGAACTCAAAGTCGTCGGCAAAGACGTCAGGGTCAACCAGTACCGCAGCCGTCTCCACACAGGGACCGGCGCTCGTGACAGTGACCCAGTACCACCCGCCGTATGGCGGACCGGCGACGATGCTCGAGGTCGTCTCGGCCGTGCTCCAGGTGTAGCTGTCGTAGGTCTCCGTGAGGGAGAGGGTGAACGGGCCCGCCCCAGCGCCGGTGATATCGATGACGGGCTGGGTGCAGCCGGTGCCTGCGGTGGTCGTCATGACCTCGGCGCTGAGGTCGCTGCTGACCAGGTTGAGGTTGTTGCCGTGCGGGTCGGTTCGTGTCGCTACGGCGAGGTCGTAGCTCGTTCCGGAATCGAGCCCGGCAACGGGGAAGGTCATGGTCGCCTTGGAATCGGTCCAGCCACGGGAGGTCCAGACGCCGGAACCGGCGGTGGAGGAGAAGACCTCGTAGCCGCCGGAGGCGTCCTGGTAGCTGACGACGTCCCAGCTCAGCCAGACCGTGTGGTTCCCCTGGGAGGTGACGATCACGTTTTCGGGTGCGATGGTCTGCGTGCTGTCCCAATCGTCGTGCCATTGCTTGTCGTCGAGGAACGAGATCAGCGACGCGTCATCCGTGTGGAGGGCGTTCCAGCGAATTCGCAACCCGTTTGTATCCAACAACGACGTGAGGTTTTCGAGCTCGGTGGGAATGTCGCCGCTCAGTCGGTTGCCGTACAGATAAAACCGTTCCAGGATCAAAAGGGCTCCCAGTTGCGGAGGAATGACCCCACTCAGCCGATTGTGCTGCAGCCTCAGCTCCAGCAGCCCCGTCAAATCCCCCAGCCCAGGTGGGATGCCCCCAGTCAGCCGATTCGGGCCAAGGTATAGCTTCTGCAAGTTCGTCAGATTTGCCAGCTCCGGGGGAATGGATCCACTGAGCTGATTGCCGTCGAGTTCCAGGTAAATGAGATTCGAAAACGTCCCGAATGCCGGAGGGATGCTCCCGCTCAGTTGGTTTACTGCCAAATCAAGCACGTACAGATCTGTGAGATTCCCCAACTCCGTCGGGATACTTCCCGTCAGCTCGTTGTTACCCA
>JAOZUP010000486.1 GCA_029938595.1 Thermoanaerobaculales bacterium
CTTCCGGGTTTTCAGGCATCGATCCGACGACCCGACCAGCCTCAGCTCCAACACCGTTCGCGCCTTGCATGTGGATGCGTCCGGGAGGCTGTGGGTCGGCACAGAGCAAGGCCTGGACCGATTCGAGCCTGACTCGGAGACCTTTACCCGATACCAACACGACCCCACAGATGCGGCGAGTCTCGGGCCGGGCAGCGTCGGTTCCATCGCATCAGATGCTCGTGGTCGAATCTGGGTTGCCACAAACAACCTGTTAAACCGGACTGACCACCTTGGATCCGTAGCCCGCCTCGATCCCGGCACCGGTTCGAGCGATCGTTTCCAAGCCGGAGGCCACCTCAACGACACAGTATCGAGTGTTTTCATTGATTCTTCGGGCACCGTTTGGGCAGGCGTCGGAAGTATTGAGGCTCACAGAGAGCCTGCCGGTCGCGGCCTGTATCGCTTCGACTCGTCGTCCGGGAGATTTGTTCGCGTGCCGCTGGGATCCGACACGAGCGACGATCCCGGAATCATGGAGATCGCGGAGGACGGCGCGGGAAATCTGTGGCTCGCAACCTGGGGCCGTGGGATCGCCTTGTTGGAGAGGGATCGTGACGAGCCCAGGTGGTTCTCGATGGTCCTCGGTGACCCCCGATCCCTCGCCGGCAACCATGTCCTCCACCTCTCGGTGGACAACCGGGGCAAGGTCTGGGCCATCACGTGGGGAGGCCCTTCGGACTCCGTCGAGGGCAACCTTCCGGGAGCCCTCAATGTAATCGACCCGGCGAGCGGCACCACGGTCCGATTCGGCAGAGATCCATCCAACCCCTACGCTTTCGGTGAGTTCCCACTGCGGTCGTTGTTTGCCGACAGCTTCGGCACAGTCTGGGTGGGAACGAGCGGCGGCGGCCTTCGGTATGCTGATTTCCTGTCGCCCGGATTTTCCATTTGGGACCATAATCCACGGGATGCCGACAGCCTCAGCAGCAACTTCGTTCGGGCGGTACTCGTGGAGAGCGAAGACCGACTGTGGGTCGGCACCAGCCGGGGTCTGGATCTCGTGAATCGACGCACGGGCACGATCCGTCACTGGGTCCACGCTCCGGAAAATTCCGCGAGCCTCGGCCCCGGCAGGGTGGAAGCACTTTACAGAGATCGTCAGGGAAACCTGTGGATCGGCACGCTGGGTGGGCTGCACCGATATGACGAGCGGACGAATACCTTCAGTCACTATCGGCACGATCCTTCCGATCCTCGGAGTTTGAGCAACAATTTCGTAATGACCATCAACGAGGCGCGGGACGGCAAGCTGCTGATTGGTACGGAAGGAGGTGGGTTGAACCTCTTCGAACCCGATACTGGAAGATTCTCCCGTTTCCCGTTCCTGCTGCAAGATACCGACGGGACCGAGCCGCGACGAATCTCCGCCGTCGAGCAAACCGATGATGGGCTGTGGTGGATCGGCTCCGGCGGAGGTCTCTTTCAACTCGATCGAAGGTTTGCGACCTCTGAAAACCACATGCACGATCCCGGCAACGCGAACAGCATCAGCAGCAACGCAGTCAGCGCCATCCACGTTGATAGGAAACGCGACGGAGTTCTGTGGGTGGGTACGTGGGACGAGGGACTCAACCGCTTCGACCGCGCGAGCGGCACCTGGCAGAGGTACGACCTTATCGCTCACGGCGTACCGGACAACTTGGTTTACGCCATTCAGGATGACGAACTGGGCGCCCTGTGGATGAGTACGAACCATGGTCTGCTTCGGTTTGACCCCGACACCCTCGAGTCTCGAATCTACGGTATCGACCGCGGCATCCAGGCCCCCGAGTTCAACCACCGGGCAGCAGCCAGGGGTGCTGACGGTGAGCTCTTCTTCGGAGGCGTCCATGGGCTCAATGCCTTTTTCCCGGAACGCATCGTCGACAGCACCGTTCCACCACGCGTCGTCGTCACCGGGGTCGAGTTCCTAAATCGCGACTCCTCATCGTCCGGCAGTTCTTACCAGGAGATCTACCGCACCGGAATGCCGTCTGCCATCGTGTCTCTCACCCACAGGCAGAGGGACCTTGTATTCGATTACGTGGCGCTCCACTCCACCCACCCCGACAAACACCTCTACCAGATCAAACTGGAGGGCTTCGAGAGAGACTGGCGCGATATGGGGACCAGCCGTCGAGCGGTCTTCACCAATCTCGATACAGGCGACTACCGCTTCGCGGTGCGCGCCGCAAACTCCCACGGTGTCTGGAGCGAGACGGCGGCCTATTTCGAGTTTTCCGTCCAGCCGCCGTTTTGGGACACGTGGCTGTTTCGGATTCTCATGGCGGCCGGATTCCTGGCGGCTGGTGTTGCATTCTTCAGGTGGAGGGTGAGTGCCCTGCGGCGAAGGGAACGGCAGCTCGAAGTGCGTGTCGACAAACGAACTGCCGAGCTCCAGGACGCCCTCTCGACGATCGAGGCCCAGGCCCGGCGTCTCGGCGAGCTGGACGAGGCCAAGTCGCGGTTCTTTGCCAACGTCTCGCACGAGTTCCGCACACCGCTCACCCTGACCCTCGGCCCCCTCCAGGATCTCAGGGACGGGTTTTACGGTAAGCTTCCGGAGGAGGCCGGCGAGGATCTGGACATCGCCATCCGCAATGCCCGTCGCCTTCTACGGCTGGTCAACCAGCTCATGGACATGGCCAAGCTGGAGGCCGGGCAGCTTCAGCCACGATTTCGAAAAATCGATTTGCAGAAGCTTCTCGGAGATGTGGTGCTTTCGTTCGCCCCCTTGGCCGAACGCCGCCGGATCACGACCAAGACCGGCTTTGGTGAGGCGACGGTTGCTGTCTGGGTCGATCCCGAGATGGTGGAACAGGTCTTCACAAACCTGCTCTCCAACGCCTTCAAGTTCACGCCCGAGGGCGGCACTGTTCAAGTGCGGCTTTGCGAGCACCCGTTCCGGGGGACGGTGGTGGTCGAGGTTCAGGACAGCGGCGCCGGTATTCCACCAGATCTCGTACCGCACATCTT
>JAOZUP010000100.1 GCA_029938595.1 Thermoanaerobaculales bacterium
TCGCTGCGATTCCGCGGGGCCTGGTTCAGTCCTGTTTTCCCCGAGGTCGGCGTAGCGGCTTCGCCGCCCCTGCCGCTGCCGCTACGGGCCTCTGCTGCGGCCCTCGGGACGAGGCCCTCCGCAACAGCGCCACGCCGACTGTGGGTTCCCGGAGGAGGATGCAAGCTAGGGGCCGGGAAATCCGAAATCCGAAATCCGAAATTTCTTGGGCCGGATGGACGGCATTCCTAATTCCTAATTCCTAATTCGGCCCGCGCACCGGCATTGGCTATCCGTCGAGCGCCAGAAGCATCGGTTGTTCGAGCGCGTCCTTGAGGCGAGCGAGAAAGCGGGCCGCGTCGGCGCCATCGACCAGGCGGTGGTCGTAGGAAAGGGACAGCGGCATTATCAGCCGCGGCCGAAAGGCGCCCTCGTGCCACTGTGGTTGGATTCTCCCGCGGGATACGCCGAGGATGGCCACCTCGGGCCAATTGACGATGGGAGAAAATCCGGTGCCGCCTATGCCGCCGAGGTTGGAAATGGAGAACGTGCCGCCCTGCATCTCGTCCGGCTTGAGCTTTTTCGACCGCGCACGGTTCGCGAGATCGTCGAGCTCGACCGCGATCCCGGTCAGGTTTTTGCCGTCTGCCCCGCGAATCACGGGTACCAGCAGGCCGCGGTCGGTATCGACGGCGATGCCGATGTTGATCGAGTAACGAAAGACGATCTCCTGCCGCGCCATGTCGACAGCGGCATTGAGAACCGGGTATTCCTTGAGGGCGGTAGCGACAATTTTAACCAGTAGCGCGGTCATCGTGAGCTTGCCGCCGGCAGCCTCGACCCGTTCCTTGAAGGCATTGCGGAACTCCTCGAGGTCCGTAATGTCGGCGATCTCGTGGTTGGTGACCTGCGGAACAGTGACCCAGGCCCGGGAGAGATTCTCGGCAGTCAGCTTGCGGATTTTGGTCATTGGCTCCCGGTGCACCGGGCCGAAGCGTTCGAGATCCGGCAGTGCGACGGCTGCCGCCGAGCCTGGACCCGCACCGGCGTCCGTGAGCAAGCGGGTGGTCTCGGCCTTGACATCGTCGATCGAGATGCGGCCGCCGGGGCCGGTGCCCGAAACGGTGGAGATATCCACACCCACCTCGCGTGCGAATCGGCGTACGGTTGGTGCGGCGGGGATGGATTTCATGCCGTCGTGGGGGGTAGCAGAGGGTGGGGGAGGCGTTGGCGGTGCTGACTCGACAACCGGCGCTGCCTCCGGCCTTTTCGCAGGTTCGGGCACGGGCTCGGGCACGACTTCTCCGGACGCAGCATTCGCTTCGGCTTCCGCGGCCTCGAGGGTGACAATCGGAGCGTTTTCAGAGAGGACGTCGCCCCCCTCTACGTGGATCTCGGTGACAGTGCCGGCCGTGCTGGATGGGACCTCGACGGAGGCTTTCTCGGTCTCGACCTCTATCAGGCTCTGCTCCTCTTCGATGCGGTCGCCCACCGAGACCAGGACGGCGACCACATCGACGCTGTCGACGCCTTCACCGAGATCGGGCAGATTGATGATTATTCTCCCCATATCTCAGACCGTCACCGGGTTCGGAGCGTCGGGGTCGATCCCGAGCTCGGTCATGGCGGCGGCCACCACCTCGCGGTCGACGAGCCCACCGCCGGCAAGCTGTCCAAGGGTCGCGACCACGATGTGTTCGGCATCGACCTCGAAGAAACGCCGAAGCGCTTCGCGGCTCTCGGATCGCCCGAAGCCGTCAGTGCCGAGAGCGACCGGGGCTTTTGGAAACCACTTGGCGATGGAGTAGGGGAGAGCCTTGACGTAGTCGGTGGCGATCACATAGACGCCATCGGTGTCGTCCAGACACTGATTGATCCACGGCGTCCGGTGCTCCTCGTCGCGGTGCAGCCGATTGAAGCGGTCACAATCGGTACCGTCCATGTAGAGCTCCTTGAAGCTGGTGATGCTCCACACGTCGGCGGCCACGTTGTACCGATCGGCGAGGATCTCCTGAGCGCGCAGCGCCTCGTTGAGGATCGCGCCGCTGCCAAACAGGTGCGCCCGTAGATCAGCATGATCGCCGGCCGAAGAACGGAAGCGGTACATGCCGCGGAGGATCCCCTCCTCGGACCCCTCTGGCTGTTCGGGCATCGGGTAGGGCTCGTTTTCCACGGTGATGTAATAGAAAACGTCCTCCTGCTCGACGTACATTCGGCGGATACCGTCCTTGATGATCGCCGCGAGTTCGAAGGCGAAGGCCGGATCGTAGGCCTTGAGGTTGGGCACCGGATAGGCGAGGAGGTGCGAGTTTCCGTCCTGGTGCTGGAGGCCCTCGCCGTTCAACGTGGTGCGCCCGGCGGTACCACCGATCATGAATCCGCGGCTGCGCATATCGCCGGCTGCCCACACCAGGTCACCGATCCGCTGCATGCCGAACATGGAGTAGAAAACGAAGAAGGGGATGGTGTTGATGCCGTGGGTGGCGTGGGCGCAGCCGGCGGCGATGAACGAGCTCATCGAGCCCGCCTCGGTAATGCCCTCCTCGAGGAGCTGCCCGTCCTTGGCCTCGTGGTAGTACATGAGGGTGTTGGCGTCCACGGGTTCATAGAGCTGACCCGTGTGGGAGTAGATCCCGATCTGCCGGAACAACGACTCCATTCCGAAGGTGCGGGCCTCGTCGGGAATGATCGGCACGATGAGCTTGCCGAGCTGCTTGTCCTTGAGGAGCTTGGTGAGAATGCGCACGAACGCCATCGTGGTCGAAATCTCGCGTCCGTCCGAACCCTCCGAAAACTCCTCGAAGACCGAGTCGGGCGGCATCGCGAGCGGTTCGCAACGGACGCCACGGGTCGGCAGGGCGCCGCCGAGCGCGGCGCGGTGCTCCTGCAGATAGACCAGTTCCGGACTACCCTCGGGCGGCCGATAGAATGTGGCATCGCGGGCCTCGTCGTCCGACAACGGGATACCGAAGCGGGTTCGAAACTCCAACAGCTCCTCCTGATTGAGCTTCTTCTGCTGATGGGAGATGTTACGCCCCTCGCCGGACTCGCCGACTCCATAACCCTTGATCGTCCGGGCGAGAATCACGGTAGGGGAGCCCTTGTGCTCGACCGCGGCCTTGAATGCGGCAAAGACCTTGGCCGGGTCGTGGCCTCCTAGCCGGAGACGTCGCAACTCTTCATCCGACATGGATGAGACCATTTCGAGCAGTTCGGGGTACTTTCCGAAGAAATGCTCGCGGACATAGGCGCCGGAGGACGTGGAGTACTTCTGACTCTCCCCATCTACGACCTCGCCCATCCTGCGCACCAGAAGGCCGTCCTCGTCCCTCGCCAGAAGTGGATCCCAATCTTCGCCCCAGATAACCTTGATGACGTTCCATCCGGCGCCACGGAAGTGTCCCTCGAGCTCCTGGATGATCTTGCCGTTGCCCCGAACCGGGCCGTCGAGGCGTTGCAGGTTGCAGTTGACCACAAAGATCAGATTGTCGAGGTGCTCTCGGCCGGCCAGGGAAATCGCGCCGAGGGCCTCGGGCTCGTCGGTCTCACCGTCGCCGAGGAACGCCCACACCTTGTGGTTAGACCTCGGATGAAGGCCCCGGTCCTCGAGGTACTGGTTGAACCGCGCCTGATAGATCGCCATGATCGGTCCCAATCCCATGGAGACCGTCGGGAACTCCCAGAAGTCCGGCATCAACCAGGGGTGGGGGTAGGACGAGAGACCACCGTCGTGACCGTCGCGCAGCTCGCGGCGGAAATTCTTGAGAAGCCCTTCCGACAAACGGCCCTCCAGGTAGGCGCGGGCGTAGATGCCCGGCGAGGCATGGCCCTGGAAATAGACCTGGTCGCCATCGTAGTGTTCGCCTTTGCCGTGGAGAAAGTGGTTGAAAGCAACCTCGTACAACGTCGCGGCCGACGCGTAGGTGGAAATGTGACCGCCGATGCCATCCTCCTCGAGGTTGGCTCGCACCACCATGGCCATGGCGTTCCAGCGGACGAGGCTCTTGAGGCGGCGTTCAATCTCTCGACTACCAGGGTAGGCGGGCTGATCGGAGACGGGGATTGTATTGATGTGTGGCGTGGTGGCCTCGAACGGAATCTCGACGCCGGCCTTTGATGCGTGGATCTGGAGATCCTCGAGGAGCCTCCGTACCCGCTGAGGCCCGCCATGGTCGAGAACCCAGTCCAGGGACTCGAGCCACTCCCGCGTCTCTATGGCGTTTATGTCGTTCGCTGTTTCATCACTCATGAATTCCTCACGGATGTGGTTTCGGTATTGCGGCTCGGCGCGTGGCGCCACTGCCTTCTTGGGCATAACAAAAAAATGTTCGACAGTGTTTCAATCTCGAAGGAAAATGGCAGGCGGCGCCAATGAGCATCTTGTAAATCCATACGAAAGGGAGGGGATAAACCCCCCCATACGACAGATATCGTAGGGGCGGGGTTTATCCCCGCCCGCTTTCTCCGAATTTCACGTGGTTCCGTTTGTTTTTTGGATCGCCGCCTGGGACGCTCAGGAGTTGGTGGCTGGAAAGGAGGCGGTTCCGTCCATGCGGTCCGAAAGGATCTTTTCGAGGTGGTTTGGGCTGTCGGCTGTGCGTTCGAGGACGCTCTCGGCAACCTCGGCTGGGAGCGCCGGTGCGACGAAAAATCCCTGAATCATGTCGATGTCGAGATCGATGAGAGCGTCGAGCTGAGATCGTGTTTCGACGCCTTCGGCGACCGTGTCCTTGCCCAGGTTCTTCGCCATGATGATGATTGTCTTCACGATCTCGAAGCTGTCCTCGTCCTCCAACATCCGCGAAATGAAGGAATAATCGATCTTCAGCGTGTCGATTTCAAACCGGCGCAGGTAGGCGAGCGACGAGTACCCGGTTCCGAAGTCGTCGATGCTGATCGCGATGTTGAGGGACCTCAGCTGCTCGAGCACGGCCGAGGCGTACTGAGCATTTTCCATGAGCACGCTCTCGGTGACCTCGAGCTTGAGGCTCTGGCCGTAGAGGCCGCTATTTCGGAGGATGAGGTCAATGCCGGCAACCACGTCCGGGCGCATGAGCTGGGTGGTGGAGAGGTTGACCGACATCGTTGCCTTTGAGTGAGCTCGGAACTTCTGGTGCCAAATCCGCAGCTGTTTGCATGCCTGATCGGCGACCCATCGGTCAAGCTGGATGATGGCGCCCATCTCTTCCGCAACCATGATGAACTCGCCGGGAAGGAGCAGGCCCCGCTCGGGGTGCTGCCACCTCACGAGGGCCTCGAACCCGGCGATGCGGCCGGAGGCGACACTGAGGATGGGTTGATAAAAGACCCGGAACTCCTCACGAGCGAGAGCTCTACGGAGGTCGTTCTCGAGGTGCAGGATCGCCACGACATGGCTGTGCATATCGTCATCGAAGACCGCAAAGCTGTTGCGGCCCATGGCCTTGGCCCGGTACATGGCGGTATCGGAGTCGCGAAGCAAGTCTTCAGGGCGTTTGTAATTAGAGTTCCAGAGGGCTATGCCGATGCTGATAGTCGTGAAGACCTCGATTCCGTCGAGATCGAAGGGAACCCGGAATTCTTCCTGAATTCTCTCGGCTGCAACGGTTGCGGCTCGAATGTCTTTGATGTCCTCTACCAGGATGACGAACTCGTCGCCTCCGAAACGGGCCACGGTGTCGCCCGGGCGACAGGCCTTCTCGACCCGTTTTGCGATCGCACGCAGCAGTTTGTCCCCGGTGATGTGGCCGAGGCTGTCGTTGACGTTCTTGAAGCGGTCGAGATCGAAAAAGAGGACCGCAAAGCTCTGCTCCGAATCTCGCTGAGCGCGGGCAAAGGCGTGGTGCATCCGGTCCATCAGGACCGTACGGTTCGGAAGGCGGGTCAGCGAATCCTGAAGACCGGATGTCCGGACGGCTTCACGTGACTCGTCTTCTTCATCAACGTCGGTTTGACGGCCGACGATTCGAATCGCCTTGCCGTCCTCGTTCTTCACCACCTCCGCACGAGTCAACATCCAGCGGTAATCCCCATTTTGCATCTGCATGCGGTACCGCTGCTCGATCACCGAAACCTCACCGGCGATGCTGGCATCGATGATCGCACGAAGGCGGGTCAGGTCCTCCGGATGAACCCGGCTCAGCCAGCCTTCGAGGACATCCTCGATCTCGTCCTTTTGGTAGCCGAGCATTTCCTTCCATCTGTCGGACAGGTGGACGGTTTCCGTGGCTAGATCGAGATCCCAGATTCCGTCCCCTATTCCCCCCGAAGCGATCAGAAAACGTTGGTATTCTTGTCCGATGTCCTTTTGCAGCGCCTGCATTTGATCGAGCTCGCGCATGCGCGATTCGATCATGCCCAAACGGGCTGCAAGCACAGCGCGGTCGAGGGGCAGCATGACAAAATCGTTGAACCCGAGTTCGAGGATCTTACCGAGGGCGTCGGACTCTTCCGAAGGCACGAGGGCGAGGATCGAGGTGACGTGGCTGTCGGGGTTGCTGTTCAGAGTCGATGCCAGCTTGACGGCGTTCGGTTCCCCGACACGCCAGTCGATGACGACCAAGTCGGGCGGCGTTCGGTTCGCGGCAAACCGGACCGCCCTGGGGTTGCGGTGGGAGGAGCATTCATATCCGCGTTCGGCGAGAAGCTCCGACAGCTCGTTATCGACCCCGTGATCGCGGGTGCAAATCATCGCCTCACGATGCCGAATCTCATCCGTCCTCTCTGCCTCTGTCGAGGGCGGAGATGAGGGTGACTGCGCCAACCAGGAATCGAGGTTAAAGAACCCCATCGTCCCTCGGATTTACCCGCTCCGACGCCATGAACCGGCGATGCCTCTCAATGTCCCCCATCCACCTCAGTCTATCACCGATGGCCCTGCTAGAGCCCTGGATTCGGCCTCACCGGGTGTCTACTGCGGATGGCCGCGGGTACACTCCTTGAGTGAAAGCCCGTCGTACGATTTTCGTGCTCTTGAGCCTTTTCGCGGCCGCAGCGATCCTGACGGCCGTGGTGCACCTGCCCGGAGTCCAACGAATCGCGTGGCGCCGGTTGACGGCGGCCGTCGAGGAATCGACCGGGTGGCGGGTCGAAGCGGAATCAGTGAGGTTGAGGGCGATGCCGGCGCGGCTCGAAATAACGGGTCTGACGGTCGCCGGAGGGGCTGGCACGATTGCAGAAGTCAATCGCTTGAGCGCCAGGTGGCAGTGGCGCCGTCTCCTCGGCGCGCCGCGCCGGTTGGAAAAGATGGATCTCGACGGCGTCTCGTTCTACCCCGATTCCCTGCCGCCGCCGGATCCCTCTGCGGAAACACAGTTCACCGCCTTGTGGAACCGACTGGAGATCGGATCGCTTCAGGTGCGAGGCGGCCGGTTCGGCCAGTCTGTCCAAGACATCGAGTATTCGCTCGACGGCGTCGCCGCTAACGGCCGTCTCGAGGATGGTTCGGCGACGTTCGGGCTCTCCGCCCGCCGTTTGAGGTTGATCCGTTCGACACGGATCCTGGACCTTGGTCCGCTGAAGATCCACGGTGAGGCCGGCGACGATGGATTGCACATCGAGGGGCTCGAAGTCGGTGGGGTCGTGGCTCATCTTCGGGCTGCCGGAAGCGTCACCACGACCCCGGAGATGACGGGACGGTTCGAGCTGCGCGCTGGCGTGGATGTGGCGGCATTGGTGAGCTGGTGGGATCCGAATCTGGTGGCCGGACTTGATCCGAGGGGGCAGCTCGATATCGAAGGTTTTGTCAGCCTCGATCCGGTCACTGGACCGGAGGCGGAGCTTGCCCACAGTGGGTGTTCTTTAACCATTGCCGGATACGATATTGAGACCGCCGATTTTTTGCTCAGCGATGGGCGGCCGTCGATACGCCTCGGTGATCCTTCATGGGGGAGGGCGTCGGTGAGTTTTGCAGCTCCCGGCTCCATAGAGGTGGATGCTCGGTTCGACGAGGCGCCGGTCGACCGGTTGTTGAAGTTTCTCGCACCCAGAGCTGCGGAGGCAATTCGCGGTCCGGCGACCTTGACCGGAGAAATCGACGGAACCGTCTCCTACCCACTGACCGCCGAGACCCTCAACGGTCGGGCGGATCTCGTGCTGAGCTGGGCCGACGGACGTATCGCGCTGCGCTCGGCTGGCGCTGGAACCGCGTGGGAGGTGTCGAAGCTCGAGGCACGCGCGGCGGGTGCTGCGCTCACGGCAGTGGGACGGATAGACGGCGTCAGGGGCATAGATGCCGACGTCGTGCTGTCCGCCGGCAGCCCGCGCACCATGGTCGAGGAGGTGGAACGGTGGATCCCAGGCCTCGGCGAGCTCGAAGTGGATGGCGGCCCGGTGGCGGCCAATCTCCATATCACCGGTACGTTGGACGATCCGCTGGCGACCGTCGAGATCACCTGGTCGGAGCCTCGTGTTGCCGGCCGGCGCCTCGAGAGTTGCTCGATCGAGGCCTCGGGCGGGCTCGATCACGTGGTCTGGGAGATCGATGCGGCGGTCACTCCCGGCACGTCGGTGGTCGCTACCGGGTGGGTGCGGCCGGAAGACAGAGCAGCTGGGGGTGAGTGGCGCGTGCGGGCATCGGATCTTGCGGAGGTCGCCTCGGCTTTTGCACCCGCCAGCGATCTCAAGGTGTACGGGCGACTCGCAGCCGCCGGTAGCTTTTCGGTCTCGGCAGAAGGATATCGAATCGACGGTAACGTCGGTGGAGACGACCTGGGAGCGGGCGGTGTGCCGGTCCGAACGGCGACAGCCTCCTTTTCGGTCGAGACCGGGATGCTATCGGTTGAAGACCTCCACGTGGAAGCACTCGGCGGCGTCATCGAGGGGGGATTGACGGTCCCGCTGACCGAGTTTTCGGCGCCTTTTGATGCCGATCTCGAGTGGCGTGACCTCGACCTGGCCGACCTGCCGATCGGCGTGCCGGATACGGTAGCGGGCCGCATTTCAGGGAGGGTAGAGCTCGGCGGAAGCACCACCCATCCAGAGGGTTCGCTGCGCGTGTCCTGGCGGGCCGACGGGCACGATCCGGTGGTCGAGGAACTCGTGCTTCGGGCGAGCTTGTCGGAGGGCGTGATGCGGGTCGTCACCGAGGAGGCCCGAACCAAAGCGGGCCCGATCATCGTGAACGCCGTGCTGCCGCTTGGCAACCTGCCGCGGCCCGGATGGTTGTGGCCCGACGCTCCCGGCGGCGAGTTGCGGGTGACGGGCGAAGGGCTGGGATTGCGATCGGGTCCGGTGATGGAGGTCCTCGGTCGGGGAGATTGGCCTGTCGAGGCGAGTGCTGATCTGCACATCGAGGTGTCGTGGGACCCTCTCTGGCCTGACCTGACGCGGGTGCTCGCAGAGGCCGATGGTTTGCGACTGCGTCACTCCTCGGGAGAGCTCGTGGCCGAGGGGCCGCTGACTATCACCCTCGACGGCAAGCGGTTGGAGTTGGCACCGGTGATCCTGTCTGGCCCGAACGGCCGAATCGAGGCCGAGGCGCTGTACGACCCGGCCGTCGACCAGGTGATAGCTCATGTCAACGCCGTGCTGTCTCCCGGTTTGGCGCGGGTGCTTCCGCTTCCGCTCAACCTGCAGGGAGATGTGAAGGTGACAGCGGATCTTCAGGTGCCGGCCTCGGCTTCAGCCTCGCTTGGAGTGGTCCGAGGGCAGATCACAATCGACCACCGTGGGGGAACGGTGGTGATGCGCGATCCGCCGCTCGAGGTCAAGAATCTAATGGTCGTGGCGGAGGTCGACAACTACGGAGTCACAATCGTCGACGGGTCCGCCGAGGTGAACAGGGGGAGGGTGGAGGTCGGAGGCGGCTGGAGTCCCACCTCGGGCCAGGGCGTGGTCATGGAGCTCGATGATGTGACCATGCTGGTGGCCGGGATCCTCACGAAGTGGGACGGTGTTATTTCGATCGAACCGAGCGCCGAGGGGATTGCTCACGTTGTGGGCGACCTGCGCCTCGCCGCCGGTCTTTGGGACGAGAATTTCGCGCTGACCAGTGCTGTCTTCGGTCCGGTTGCGGTGGCGCCCGCCGGTGACGACCCACTGCACGACATCAGCCTCGATATCGCCGTACAGGGCCGATCGGGCATTCGGGTCGACAACAACCTCGGTCGATTCGACGTTGCATGGGATCGATTGCTGATCGGAGGCACGGCCGCGATCCCGGTTGTCGAGGGTGAGGTGCGTATCGCGCCTGGAGGAATCCTCTCCCTGGCCGGGCAGGAGATTACGGTACGGCGCGGGAACCTCCGGTTCACAGGTGATCCAGCGGTCGATCCGATCGTGGAGATCGTGCCGGAGAGCGACACCACGTGGGTCGGCGACGATAGTGGGGATACGTTCGACGCGACGCTGCTGGCGACCCGCGGCCTGGCCCAGGGCCTCAGCAGCGTGCTCGGGTTCGAAAACGAGACCCTGCAGCCGGCCGAGATCGCCGTGCAGACGGAGAAAGACCCCAGCGTCAACTTCATGATTGGCCAGCGGCTCACCAGAAACCTGGCGCTCTTTCTCACCACGAATCTCACCGACGTCCAGGACCGCACGACCATGCTTCAGCTGTGGAATCTCCGTGGTCTCCGCGGGTTGATGCTACAGGCCTACCAGCAGACCGCCGACGACAACCTCGGGATGAACCTCTTCCAGCGCTTTCAGTGGGGTGGAACGAACACTGCCGGCGACCGACCGGAGATCCACCGCCTACGCCTCGAAGATGAGTGGCCGATGTCGAAACGTGCCCTCCGGCGATCGACCCGTTTGA
>JAOZUP010000101.1 GCA_029938595.1 Thermoanaerobaculales bacterium
AGGCGATGATCGAACAGTTCGGTGAGGACGAGGTCGACAAGAAGATGTGCAAAAAGGCGCTTCGCCTGCTCATCGACTCCGGCCGCTGCACCTACAAGTACGCCGGCGGCAGCTACGTGACGCTCCCTGAAGGCTGAGCACAGGGGCCCCCCGGGCCGTCGGTTCGGGGGGTGTTTCCTGTCGCTACGACGAAAACCGGAGGATGTGATGGCACGAGAAAAGCGCATGTCAGGGCCCGAACGAACCGCACACTGGGTCGACGTCCTGCGCCAATGGCAGGGCATTGAACGCGATGCGATCGAGACGACCGCACAGATCATGGAGAAGACTGACAATCTCCTGATCCGTCAAATCATGGAAATCATCCGCAACGACTCAGTGCAGCACCATCGGGTGCAGCAGTTCATCATCGACAGCATGACCCGGGCCGCGGTGACCCTGTCACCCGACGACCTGGCCGAGATCTGGGGTCAGATCGAGGCCCACGACGAGCTCGAGCGTCAGACCATCGAGCTCGCCAAGGAGCTGCTGGAGGACTCCACTGAGCCCGTGCAGCAAATCCTGCTCAAATACCTGCTGGTTGACGAGCAGAAGCACGACGAGATCCTCGGTCAGCTCGAAGAGTTCAAGAAGTACATGGCCAAGATTTCGTGAGATCGGGTCGGTTGCCAGCGAGGAGGCGTGACACATGGGTCTGCTGAAGAAGAAGGAAAAAAAGACATCGAGCAAGATGTCGGCACGCATGGCCGGCGGCGCCAGCGGCTCGCAGATATCGTCCCTGCGCCCGCGGTACGTCGAGAGCCTGCCGCCGTGTACGGGGAACTGCCCGAGCGGTAACGACATCCGTGGTTGGCTGACGATCATCAGCCTGCGCGAGAAGCTCGGTCTAAGCCTCGACGAGGCGTGCGAGCAGGCGTGGCGCATCGAGATGGAAACCAACCCCTTCCCGTCGGTGATGGGACGGGTCTGCCCCCATCCATGCGAAACGGGTTGCAACCGTGGTCAGAAGGACGGCCCGGTCGGCATCAACTCGATCGAACGCTTCATCGGCGACTATGCCCTCGACCACGACCTCAAGGTGGCGCCCCTCGATGATGAGGCCCCGAAGGACCAGAAGATTGCGGTCGTGGGCGCGGGGCCTTCGGGCCTCTCGTGCGCCTATCAGCTCGCCCGCCGCGGCTACAAGGTGACCGTCTTTGAGGGACTGCCGAAACCGGGCGGCATGCTTCGCTACGGCATCCCGGTCTACCGGCTGCCGCGAGAGATCCTCGACGGCGAGATTCAGCGGATCCTCGACCTCGGGGTTGAACTCAAGTGCGACACCAAGATCGGTAAGGACGTTTCGTTCGACGACATCCGCAAGGATTACGACGCGATCTACGTCGCTATCGGCGCCCACCAGGGAAAGAACATGGGGATCCCCGGCGAGGAGGGCCCTGGCATTTGGACCGGCACCGAGTTCCTCAACCACGCCAACTCCGGCAAGAAAGTGGAGATCGGGACCAACGTCGTGGTAATCGGCGGCGGTGACACCGCCATCGACGCTGCTCGGGTCTCGAAGAGATTGATCGCCGATTCGGCGGCCATGGCTTCGAAGCTCGGGGCCGAGGTCACGATTCTCTATCGCAGGACGCGAGCCGAGATGCCGGCCATCGACCGTGAGATAGACGAAGCGATCGAGGAAGACGTCAAGATCGAGTACCTCGCGGCGCCCATCGAGATTCTCCGCGACGATGAGGGAGCGCTCAAGGCGATGGTGGTGCAACGAATGGAGCTCGGCGAGCCCGACGACTCCGGGCGCAGGCGTCCGGTCCCGATTGAAGGTGACACCTACGAGCTGCCGCTGGAAACGATGATCACCGCCGTCAGCCAGAAGCCCGACCTTGCAGCGATGAAATCCAAAGAGCTTGGCGACGGCTGGCTCAACGGCGACGACTGGGGATTCACCGGTGTCGACGGTATCTGGACCGGCGGCGACAACATCAACCTCGGCATCGCCACGACCTCCATCGGTCAGGCGCGCAAGGCGGCGGACGCCATCCACGCCCATCTCCAGGGCACCGATCTGCCGAACGAAGCGAACGGTGACATGATCCGGGCGGAAAAGCTAAAGGTCGACTGGTATGAACCGATCGATCGGACGCAACGCGAGGTCAAGAGCCCCGAGGATCGCCTCGCGAAACCGTTCGATGAGGTCGATCTCGGTGTTACGGATGAAGACGCCCTTATCGAGTGCACCCGCTGCTTCAGTTGCGGCAAGTGCTTCGGCTGCGAGAACTGCTGGATGTACTGCCAGAACAACGTCTTCGCCAAGGTCACGCCGGCAACGCCGGGCAATTTCTTCAGCATCAAGAAGATGGAAGTCTGCGATGGCTGCAAGAAGTGCTGGGAAGAGTGCCCCTGCGGTTACATCGTGGGTGAGTGAGGACGGGATCGGGCAAGAGGGCTGATGCGGGTTAAGGTTCCACGACTCGTCATTGCCGGGCTCTCCGGTGACAGTGGCAAGACCCTGGTGAGTCTGGGTATTGCCCGTGCGCTGTCGGACCGCGGGGTTGCGGTGCGGCCTTTCAAGAAGGGGCCGGACTATATCGATACCGCGTGGCTCGGTGTCGCCGCCCGCTCGACTTGCCGAAACCTGGACACCTTTCTCATGAACGACGAGGCCATGGCGAGCGCGCTTGCCACTGGGGCGCGTGATGCGGACCTCATCCTCGTGGAGGGGAATCGCGGCCTCTTCGACGGGGTTGACGTCGAGGGCAGCCACTCGACCGCGATGCTGGCGCGGCGATTGGCAGCGCCCGTCGTACTGGTGCTCGATTGCACCAAGATGACCCGAACCGCGGCCGCGCTGGTCCTTGGTTGTCGAGCGATGGATCCCGAGCTGGATCTTGCGGGAGTGATTCTCAACCGGGTCGGTTGCGGACGCCACGAGACGATCGTCCGCGAGGCGGTGGCGGGAATCGCCGGCACTCCGGTCCTCGGCGTCATCCGCCGCATCAAGGGCGACGACCCCCTTCCCGGGCGACACCTGGGACTGGTGACCGCCGTCGAGCATCCTGACCCCGAGGAGGCTGTGCAACGGGCGGCCGAAGCGGTAGCCGACGGCATCGACCTCGATCGGCTGCTGGCGGTGGCGCAGTGGGCCCCGGAGCTCGAGCTGATGCCTGCGGATACGCCCATCGAACAGGTTACGGTCACCATCGGCTACCTCGAAGGGAAGGCATTCAGCTTCTACTACGCCGAGAATCTCGAGCGGCTGAGGGCGGCCGGTGTCCAGCTCCTGCCGGTCGACCCGGCCGGCGCCAGCGAGCTCCCGGAGGTCGACGGCCTCTATATCGGCGGCGGATTCCCGGAGGTGCACGCGGCCAGGCTCGGATCCAACACCGAGTTCACCGCCAGCATTCGCTCGCGGGTGGATGCCGGAATGCCGGTTTACGCGGAGTGCGCCGGTCTGATGTACTTGGCGCGCGAGCTGGTCGTGGACGGCGTCACCCACACCATGGCCGGGGTGCTCGATCTGGTGGTCGAGCAACGGCCGACCCCCCAGGGCCACGGCTACGAAGTTGCAGTGGTCGATCGCGACAACCCGTTCTTCGCCGCCGGGACGCGTCTGGTCGGTCACGAATTCCACTATTCGCGTCTGGTGAGCGGGTCGGACCGGGAGCACACGGTGCTGCGGGTCGAGCGCGGGACCGGAATTGGCGACAGCCGCGACGGCATCACGAACGGCAGGGTCTTTGCCTCCTATCTCCATCTTCACGCCGGGGCGACCCCCGGTTGGGCGGACGGCTTTCTCTCTCTCGCCGCGCAGTATGCGGCGGAACGAGATGGGTCGGCTGCGTTATGCGGGTAAAGGACGAGGTGATGGAGCTATTGCGGCAGGGTGATTCGGAGGGCCTCGAACGGTTGGTTGGAGAAACTCCTGCCGCGGTCCGTTTCCTCCAGGGTCGGCTGTGGGATGCGAATCCCGAGATCCGCAGCGAGGCAGCTGTTGCGCTCGGTGCGGCGGCAGCGGCTCACCCAGATCTCGGCCGCGAGCTCCTGCGGCAGGCGCTGTGGGCGCTCAACGACGAGTCGGCGACCAATGGTGCCTACGTCCTGCCGGCGATGGGCGAAATTGGACGGCGGGCGCCCGAACTGGCGGCGCCTTTTGTCGGTCCGATGACCGGCTATCTGTGGGACGACGGTCTCCGGCACGGAATTCTCGAGGCGCTGTGCCGCATGAACGAGACCGCGCCGGAGCTAATTGACGACGTCCGCGATCGCCTGTTGGCGGTCGGGGAGACAGACGATACCGGGGAGCAGGAGTGTCTCGATACCTTGCTTGCCGTGGACAGGGAGAGTGCAGATGGAGAATGAAAGCCAACGCCACCGTCTGGAGCGTTGCCAACAGGACGTGGAGGAGCATCCGGAGCGGGCATCGGCCCACCACAACCTCGGTCTCGCCTACACCGTCTCCGGCCGCGTCAAGCAGGCCGAGGAGGCCTATCTGAAAGCTTTGGAGCTCGATCCGACGCTTATCCAGGCCTGGGTCAACCTTGGTGGGGTGCGGCTCATGCGATGGGAGTTCCAGGGCTGTCTCGAGGCCAACCAGGAGGCGGCCAAGCTGCGCGATGACCTGCCGATCGTGCACTACAACATGGGTCAGGCGTACCTCTATCTCAACGATCCCGAGAACCTGGTTCGTTGCAACGAGAGGGTGATAGAGCTCGACAAGGAAAATGGCGCTGCCCACTACCATGCGGCGGTTGGGCACCTGGCTATGGAGAATCACGGCGCCGCCGAGCGTTTTCTCGGACGAGCCATCGAGCTCGGCCACCAGCCGACCCAGGATTTCATGAAGGCATTAGAAAAGGCTCAGAAGAAGAAGGCACGGCAACAGAACGTGACACTGATCGAGATCAGCGGGGCAGAGACCCCGAATAAGAAAAAGGAGGACTGAGATGGCCCTATTCGAGCTAGGAGATGTTTCCATCGAGGTGGACGAGGACGGTTTCATGCAGGAACCCGAGAATTGGAACGAGGCCGTCGCCGCGGCCCTTGGATCCACCGAGGGCGTAGACGATCTCACCGACGACCACTGGAAGGTTGTGAACTATCTGCGCGACTACTACCTGCAGTTCGGTGTCGCGCCGATGATCCGCAAGCTCTGCAAGCAGACGGGGTTTCAGCTCAAGGAGATCTACGAGCTCTTCCCGTCCGGCCCGGCGAAGGGGGCCTGCAAGGTCGCGGGTCTGCCCAAACCCACTGGCTGCGTGTAAACAAGTTGTGGCCGTCACCGCCCCCGTCGGCGATGGGGGCGGTCCGGCGGGCCCGGCACAGGGGGTCGACATGCTCGACCGTGAGATTGAAAAACATCGGGGCGAGATCCTGGAGCGTTGGATCGACGGTGTCATGAAAGGTTACCCGGAGGAGACGGCAAAGTTCCTGCGGAACCAGTCGGATCGATTCGCCAACCCGGTCGGCGCCAGTCTTCGTGAAGGTCTTTCGGAGCTGCTCGACGGCGTGTTTCGCGGTGTCGAGCCGGACGAGCTCACTTCGGCGTTGGACCGGGTCATCCGGGTGCGAGCGGTGCAGGAGTTTTCGCCTTCAGCTGCGGTCGGATTCGTGTTCGACCTCAAAGACCTTCTGCGCGAGGTCGCGAAGGGCCCGGGAGCCGATGCCTCCGGTTCGCTGGACGCACTCGATGACCGAATCGAACGCCTTGGATTGCACGCTTTTGATGTCTATATGAGCTGCCGCGAGCAGATGTGGTCGATTCGCATGCAGGAGATCCGTAACCAGTCGCTGGGCATCCTGGAACGGATGCAGGAATGGCGCGAGAAGCGCGCCGAGAATCCGGAGCACGCACCTCGGCCCTGATGGGGTGAGTGTCACGGCCCGATAGAGCTGAGAGGAAGGAGGGATCGGACGCATGGGAGCGTTGATATCTCTTGTCGCGGTGGCCGCTATTGTACTGCTTGCCTCGGTTGGGGCGAGTACAGGCGACGGCCTGCGATTCGTGTTCGGGGTAATTCTCCCGGGGGTCGCCTTCGCGGTGTTCCTCGGAGGGATCATCTTTCGGGTAGTGCATTGGGCGAAATCGCCGGTGCCATTCCGAATCCCTACCACCACTGGCCAGGCAAAATCCCTGCCGTGGATCCATAATAATGAGCTCGAGGCGCCTAGCGGATTGCCCGGCGTGATCGGGCGCATGGCCCTCGAGGTGCTCGCCTTCCGATCGTTGTTCCGAAACACGAGGGTCGAAATCCTGCCCGAAAAATCCAAGGTGAACTACATCGCCGACAAGGCCCTGTGGGCGGCGGCGATGGCCTTTCACTGGGCGATGTTCATCATCGTTCTGCGCCACTTCCGGTTCTTTGTCGAGCCGGTACCGGCATGGGTCGAGATGCTGCAGAGCGTCGACGGCTTCTTCCAAATCGGGTTGCCGGTCTACTACGGCACGACCTTCTTGATGGTTGTCGGGCTGGCCTACCTGCTGGCACGGAGGTTCTTCGATTCGAAGGTTCGGTACATCTCTTTACCGACGGACTACTTCGCCCTGTACCTGCTGCTCGGGATCGCCCTCACGGGCATCGTCATGCGCCATATCGAGAAGATCGATGTGGTGCAGGTCAAGGCGGCGATCGTTGGGTGGGCGTCATTCCAGCCGGCGGTTCCGGTCGGTGTCGGTCTGTGGTACTTCGTGCACGTCACGTTGGTTAGCGCACTGCTGATTTACTTCCCGTTTTCGAAGCTGCTACACGCGCCCGGGGTGTTCCTGAGCCCGACCCGCAACCTCGCCAACAACAATCGTGTCCGCCGCCACATCAACCCGTGGAACCCCGACATTCAGGGTCACTCCTATGCCGAGTGGGAGGACGAGTTCCGTGACAAGTTGAAGGCGTCCGGTTACGCGCTGGAGAAGGAGTGAGCCATGGCGGAGAAAAGCCCCCAGGAACTGATCCAGATCGATCTCACTCCGCCGCCGAGGAAATGGATGAACCCGGCCGTCGATTTCGAGGCGCGGCGCGGAACGTGGTCCTATCCGGGAGGGGTCAAGAGCCTCGACTATCTGGGCATGCCCAACGTGCGCGAGTGGTCGCCTACGGATGCCGATTGGAAGCTGCCGGAGAACTGGCAGCAAATCATCCACGACGGTTTCAAGGATCTGTTGAAAAAGTACCGTACGCTCGAGATCTTCATGGACATCTGCGTGCGCTGCGGCGCGTGTGCGGACAAGTGCCACTTCTTCATCGGCTCGGGAGATCCCAAGAACATGCCGGTACTGCGTGCGGAGCTCCTGCGCTCCATCTACCGCAAGGACTTCACCGCAGCGGGCAAGATTCTCGGCTCACTTGCCGGCGCACGTGAGCTCACCGAAGAGGTGCTGAAGGAGTGGTACTACTACTTCTTCCAGTGCACCGAATGTCGCCGGTGTAGTGTCTACTGTCCCTACGGCATCGATACCGCCGAAATCACGATGATGGCCCGCGAGCTCATGAACCTCGTCGGTCTCAACATCAACTGGATCATGGAACCGGTTGCCAACTGCAAGCGAACCGGCAACCACCTCGGCATCCAACCCCACACCTACAAGGACAACGTCGAGTTCATGTGCGACGAGCTCGAGGACGTGACCGGGATCAAGCTCGATCCGCCGATCAACCGCAAGGGTGCGGAGATTCTCTTCGTCATCCCTTCGGCCGACTACTTCGCCGATCCCGGAACCTACACCTTCGTCGGATACCTCATGCTCTTCGAGCACATCGGCCTTGACTACACCCTGAGCTCGTACGCTTCGGATGGCGGCAACTTCGGCCTCTTCAACACGGCCGAGAACATGAAGAAGCTCAACTGGAAGATCTACCACGAGGCGAAACGATTGGGCGTGAAGTGGATCCTCGGAGGGGAGTGCGGCCACATGTGGCGGGTCATGCACCAGTACATGGATACCATGAACGGTCCCGCCGACTTCCTCGAGGTTCCCAGATCTCCGATCACCGGCACGGTCTTTGAAAACACCACCTCGACCAAGATGACCCACATCTGCGAGTTCACCTCGGATCTGATCAAGCACAACAAGCTCAAGCTCGACAAGAGCCGCAACGATCAGTTCCGGGTGACCTTCCACGACTCGTGCAACCCGGCACGCGCCATGGGCTTCCTCGAGGAGCCGCGCTACGTGATTGAGAACGTTTGCAACCACTTCTACGAGATGCCTGAGAACACGATCCGCGAGCACACCTTCTGCTGTGCCGGCGGCGCCGGTCTCGGCAACGACGAGAACATGGAGATGAGGATGCGCGGCGGTCTGCCGCGAGGCAACGCGGTGCGTTGGGTGCGCGATCACCACGGCGTTAACCGTCTGACCTGTATCTGCGCCATCGACCGCGCGACCCTGCCGCCGCTCGTCGAGTACTGGTCACCCGGGGTTGACGTCAGCGGTATCCATGAGCTGGTGGGCAACGCTCTCATCATGGAGGGCGAGAAAGAGCGCACCACCGATATTCGTGGCGTGCCGGTGCAACCGGAGAAGGGGGAGCAGGACGATGTATGACGCCAGCAAGATCGTCGTTGGCCTCGCCGTCTTCGTGGTCCTCGCGACGTCACCCCTGTGGTACAACGCCTTGTCATCCGCTTCACCGGCAGCGCCGGAGCTGTCACAGCCGACTAATGGCTCGACCGAATGCGTCGAAGAGACTGCATTCATGAGGGCGAACCACATGGACCTTCTGGACCAGTGGCGGGACACGGTGGTGCGCGACGATGTCCGCACCTACACCTCCGAAATGTCGGGCAAAACCTACACAATGAGCCTCTCCGACACCTGTCTGGACTGTCACTCGAAAAAGGATCAGTTCTGCGATGCGTGTCACACCTATTCGGCGGTCGATCCTTATTGCTGGACCTGTCATGTGGTTCCTGAGGAGGCGCAGTGATGAAGAACACCAGACGAGGATTCCTCAAGTTTGCCGGTCTGTCAGCGGTCGGCGTGGCTGGATCCACCGCCGTCGCCACAAGGACGAGGGCATCTCAGGAACACGAACCGCCCGCGACCGAAGGAAAGCGTCTGGCGCTGGTTGTGGATCTGCGTAAATTCGCCAAAAACGACGAATTGCTCGACAAGATCACTGATGCTTGCCACCGCGCCCACAACGTGCCCGACTTCTCGGACGACCCCAAGAATGAGGTCAAGTGGATCTGGAGCGAGGACTTCGAGACCGCATTCCACTCGCAGGAGTTTCATTACATCCGCGAGGATCTCAAGGGAAAACCGACGCTTCTCCTGTGTAATCACTGCGACAACCCGCCGTGCACCCGGGTGTGCCCGACCGAGGCGACATGGAAAAGGGCGTCGGACGGTGTGGTGATGATGGACTGGCACCGCTGCATTGGCTGTCGTTACTGCGTCGTTGCCTGTCCGTACGGTTCGCGCAGCTTCAATTGGAAAGATCCCAGAAAGGCGCCGAACCTGGCCGAGATCGACAATACCTATCCGACGCGAATGCGCGGGGTGGTCGAGAAGTGCACCTTCTGCGACGAGCGGTTGAGACGCGGCGAGCTGCCCGCCTGCGTGGAGGCCTGCGACAACGACGAGATGGTCTTCGGCGACCTCAACGACCCCGGGTCCAAGATCAGGCGGGTGCTCGCCGAGCATATGACCATCCGCCGCAAGCCGGGTCTCGGCACCCAACCCGAGGTCTACTACATCGTCGAGGACCCACGCACCCTGCAGGAGTTCGCACCGGCGGCGGAGGTCTTTGAAGAGGGGGGTGGCCATGCTTGAAAAGGCTCTCTCGGGCTCCCGGACGTACTGGGCCTGGATCTTCGGCCTGTTGGTGATCATCGGCGGCGGTGTGGCGTGCTGGTTCTGGCAGTTCAACGAGGGACTGACCATCACCGGCCTCAGCCGCGATGTGGTGTGGGGCCTCTACATCGCCCAATTCACATTCCTGGTGGGGGTTGCCGCATCGGCGGTTATGGTGGTCCTTCCCTACTACCTCCACGACTACAAGGCATTCGGCAAGATGACCATCCTCGGCGAATTCCTCGCCATCCCCGCGGTCATCATGTGCATGCTCTTCATCTTCGTCGATATGGGTATGCCGAACCGCATCGTCAATGTTTTTCTCCACCCGACGTTTCACTCGATGATGTTTTGGGACACCGTCGCCCTCGGCGGCTACCTGGTGCTCAACATCGTCATCAGCCACTTCACGCTGTCGTCCGAGCGGCGCGAAGAGCCGCCGCCGAGGTGGCTCAGGCCGATCATCCTGCTCTCCATCCCGTGGGCGGTCTCGATCCACACGGTCACTGCGTTCCTGTACGCGGGTCTCGCGGCGCGGCCCTTCTGGATGACCGCGATTTTGGCGCCACGATTCCTGGCGTCGGCATTTGCTGCGGGCCCGGCCATCCTGATCCTGCTCGCCTTCTTCGTGCGCAGGGTCTCGACATTCGATCCGGGAAAGCAGGCCATCGACACGCTGGCCAAGATCGTCACCTACGCCATGACGATCAACGTCTTCTTCGTGCTCATGGAGCTCTTCACCGCGCTCTACAGCGACATCCCGGAGCACGTCCATCATTTCCAGTTCCTGTTCATGGGTCTCGAGGGTGAGAACACTCTGGCGCCGTGGATGTGGACGTCGTCGATCCTGGCGATCGTGTCGCTGATCGTGCTGATCAACCCCAAGACCCGCGGCAATTACAACTGGCTGCGCT
>JAOZUP010000102.1 GCA_029938595.1 Thermoanaerobaculales bacterium
CCGTCAACCCGGAGGCCCACGAAGCCTACCTCATCGGCTCCTACCACTGGAAGAAGATGACGCCGGCGGATCTCGACACCGCCGAGCGCTACTTCGAGCTGGCGCTGGAGAAGGATCCGTCCTTTGCCCCGGCCTACGAGGGCCTCGCGATTGTCTGGGGAGCCCGCGAGCAGATGGGCATCACGCCGCCCCATGAGGCCGGGCCCAAGTCGATGGCGGCGGCCCTGCGAGCGGTCGAGCTGGACGACGAATCCGCAAAGGCACACGAGGCGCTGGCCCTGGCCAGAACGTGGAGGAATTGGGATTGGGCCGGCGCCGAGCAGGAGTGGCAACGCGTCCTCGAGCTCAACCCCAACGCCGCGAACGCACACGCTTTCTACGCCCACTTCCTGGCGATCATGGGGCGCATCGACGAGGCCGATCAGCACAGCGAGCGGGCGCTCGAGCTGGATCCGGTGAACTCGCTTTTCCACGGCTTGTACGGGGGTGTGCTGTATTTCGATCGGCGCTACGACGAAGCTGTGGCCGCGGCCAACACGGCGCTGGCCATGCAACCCGATAATCCGGTCGCCCTGAGCATCCTCTGGCTCGCGGCATCCGACAGCGGCCAACCCGCGGTAGCTTTCGAGGCGGCGAAGGCGTATCTGAACGTCTGCTATGCCGACCCCGTGGTTGAGGAAGCGCTCGAGCAGGGTTGGGAAGAGGGCGGTTTCACGGAGGCGATGAGGCGGGCGGCCGCGGCCCTGGCACAACGATTTTCGACGTCGTACGCCCTCCCTGCGGATATCGCTGCCTTCTATGCCATGGTGGGAGAGCACGACGAGGCCCTCGACTGGCTCGAGCGAGCCTTCGAGGTCCACGACCCAGGCATGCCGTACATCGGTATGCCGGCCTTTGATCCCTTGCGCTCCGACCCGCGCTTCCAGGACCTGCTGCGCCGGATGAATCTCCCGGAGGACTGAAGATGATTTTCAAATGCGAGGGCCGGCGATCCTGACGATTTCCTTCGAGATGATGTTGCCCGTTGAAGATCGCAGAGAACGTCGACCCTGGCACCCAGAAAAATGCTCATTGACTACACCTGCACCGATGTGAACACAATCCCACGATCAACGTCTTACCTTCCACAACCGCTGCGTCTGTTCGTCATGAACCCAGAGGGAGTCTCCCGCTGCGGCGATGACCCACGCTCCACGAATCTCCGAGCCGAATAGGCTGCGCTGGGGAAGCTCCGCCAACCTGCGGCCTCCATCTGCGTCGTAGGCCCACCATGACGACGGCGGGCGAGTCGCAACGTGGATCCATCCCGAGGGCTCGACCGCCAACCGTATCTCCCCCGACCAGTCCCCGGTCCCGATCCGGAACTCCCTTTGGAGGACCAGGATTCCCGCCTCCCAATCCACCTCCATCACCTGCACCAGGCCCCTCTCGTATGCCACCACCATTCGACCGGACGGGTCGATGTGGAGCGACAGGGGACGGAGATCGAGGTTCTCCCCGACCGTACCGAGGGGAAATGTCGACGCGTCCTCTGCTTCCTGTGCGAGAGCAATCAGCGCACGCTCATGGAACGAGATGGTCCACAGCCGCCCGGCTGGGTCGAACGCGATGTCCGTGAAGTGGCCGCTTCCGATCTCGACCTCGGGCACACGCTCCCGGCCCTGCGGGTCAAAGAAGGCGAGCATCTCCGAGCCGAGCACCGCCAAGGTCCCGTCAGGCGCCGATGCGATGCGCATGCCGTGAGGCTGCAACGGAACCTGGAGCCGCCATGATTCCACCTCCTTCCCCTCGGGATCGAGGCGGCGAATCGACCAGGAGTCATCCTCCGTGACAAGGACCGCCAGCCCTCCCGCCGAATCGGCCGCCATGTCCCAAACACCAGGGAGCGGGTCGGTCACCACTGTGTGTACCGCGTATCCGCCGAAGGTCTCCATCGGTTCGGGCCGGGTCTGTGGCTGCTCGGCCAGCCTCGGGGCTACCAGCGCTTCGGCCGGGACGAGCGATGATTCCATTGTCGGAAAACGGTGCCATCGCAGGTCGAGGCCCTCCCGACACGTAGCACCAGGGTGCAGCACGAGATCCAGCGAATGGACTCCTTCAATCAACGGCAGAACCTCATCCGGACGAACCGCGGCGCCATCGATCCGGAGTTCGGCCAAGCATGCGGGGCGCCACGTGAATGCGTACCAGTCGGTGGCTGGAGTTACCAGGCCACCCCGGAGGTGGGGCCGCCGCGAACCGGGATCCTCGATCACATCTACGGCAACCGACGGGAGGGCCCGGGCGACGGTCTCTTTCGCCTCGCCCGAATCCCGGGCGCGACACTCCAGTCGATTCAGCTCGTCTATCGCTTCGCGGCGAATCTCCACCGCGTGCAGGCGCTGGTCACCCCTCGGACCACAGCATTCGCTCCACTCTCCCTTTGGGTAAAGGGCGTGCAAGAGATCCAGATGGCTTTGGCTTCCCGTGCCGCCCTGCACCACGAAGGCCACCAAATCCGGGCTGATCGAACCGGCCCGCTGTTGCGCCTCGCTTTCATGTCCCGTGAATCGGAAATACTCTGCATTTCCGAGAAAGCGCGGTTGGAGAGTGATTTCCAGCCATTCACCGGGCCGAGTAGCCTGGAGGACTGGAGAGCCACCGCCGAGGTCGAGCTTGTGCAGATTGAAGAAAGCCACCGTCGCCTCGTGGCGGGGGTCGAAATCATGGACCACCAAGTCGTTTCGGTCGAGCAACCCGCCCACCATCCGCCCGTGATCGACCAGGAGGGGCGTCTTCATCACCGCCCGCATTCCGGAGTTGACGCCGACAACGAAGATTCCCGCGACCAGCCCGCACAGCAGCAGCACGACCGGCAGCCGCATCAATCTTGGGAACGATCCACGCAGGTGGACCCAAACGACCGCAACGAAGAGACCTACAGCCGCATAGACGGCCGGAAACACCAGGAGGATCCGGCGGACTCCCATCCCGTCGCTCAGACATCCAGGAATCACCGCCACTCCAACCCAGATCAGGAGCAATGCCGCCCGGGTGTCGCGGCAGCGCCCTATCAGAAATCCTATGGCGGGGACCATCAGCGCGGCTGCAGCGCTCACCGCCCACACGTCGTGGTAGGGCTCGAGGCTCCACCGAAACCAGAACAGCTCACCGAACGAGGTGTTGGAGAACAAACCCGCCAGGATGTCGCCGAGGTTCCTCGAGGCAGCCGCGAGCAAGGTCGCGAACCGAGTCATCAACCCGGAATCGGCTCCAGCCCCGTTCCACGCTGCGGCGCCATACGTCGAGACTGGGGGAATCCACGTATAGAGACCGCGAAGCGCACCTACGACCACCGACACGCTCACCATCCAGAGGGCGGATCCAGCTGCCACCGCGACCCACCCGTACCACCAACCACGAGATCGGTCACGCCGAACTACCGATGTGTGCAGAAGGAGAGCCACCGGGATCAGCCATGCCACGTGGCCGGCGGCATAGACAAAACGCGAGGCCGCCATCAGCCCGGCTACCGCGATCCACGTCCCGGCGCCGCCCCTCTCCACTGCACGCAATGACAGCCACCCCAGCAACACCGCAAAGAGACCCACATAGGCGAAATGGCCGTAATCTGTGCGGGCGAACCAGATATGGGTGGGCGAGGACATGAGCAGCAGGGTGGCCACCGTTGCGGCCACCGGTCCCCCAAGCCTCCTCACGAAGAGGTAGAACAGGGGCACTGTGGCCACCGACGCCAGCACCGGTGTCAGGCGGACAGCGAGCAGAGTGCATCCGAGCACGCGGGTCAAAACCCACAGGACCAGGAGATCGATCATCCCGTTGGAGTTCCCGGTAAAACCGCCCTGGGTCATATACCGGGTCAGGCCCCCGTCGGATGCTGTCTGCAAGAATACCGAGATCTTCTCCGAGAAAAAGTACTGCGGGTGTTGGTTGAGTCCGTAGAGGGCGAGGACCGCCGCCACACCTGTCAGGGCG
Organism: Thermoanaerobaculales bacterium; assembly: GCA_029938595.1. Lineage (GTDB taxonomy): Bacteria > Acidobacteriota > Thermoanaerobaculia > Thermoanaerobaculales > Sulfomarinibacteraceae > Sulfomarinibacter. Next base: position 3,976 of record JAOZUP010000102.1, read on the forward strand.
GCGATCACCAGTGGCTCGGTGCGCCCCTTCCATGCCTTCGATTCCCAATACTCTGCCCAATCATCCCCTTGACCGCGGGCACCGGCAACCAGCCCGGCCAGCAGGGCAACGACGAAGACCGCAACACCCACCGCGAAGAGCCCCCCCACCACCAAAGCCTCGGCGAGCAGCGCTGCCCCGATAGCCGCCACAACCAGCGCGAAAGGACGATGCCGCCTCCACACCACAGCCGCCAATACGAAGCAGCATGCGAAAGCGGCCGCGCCGCACGCAAACCAGTGTTGCTGGGCGGTGACCGAGAGCCACCTCCCGACTTCGATCACTGTGTCGAAGAGTGGCGTCAGGCCACCGAGGACCCGCAAACCTTCACGGTCCTGCGACACGGCCACAGGCACCAGCACCCCCAACGACGCCACCAGGGCTGCTGCGCCGGCAATAACTACCCGTCGCGGCGCGGTAGGGTTCTCAAGCAGATTCACGATCACAATCGTAGCCTGCATATCTCACTACGTCGCGTAGCGAGTCCCGGTGAGACCTGTGGGCTACCTGGCTGCGATTCGTCCCAGTCGGTCCAGCAACTGCTCTTCATCGGCGGCGTTGGCGACACCGATGATCCCGCCGTTGGAGCGGATCACCCCCACGAGCCCGCTGTAGGGAACCTCGCGAAACAGGACGGGTTCTCCGTCAAGATCGATCTCCTGCCAGCGGGAGGCGAGCTTTTGCCAGGTTTCGTCCGTCGTGACCTCGTCGGTCTGCAGCAGCACGAACGCCTGGTACTCGGAACCGGCATCGTCGGTGTAGGCGGCGTGCACGCTCTCGTTGAGCTCGGCCAGCCCGTAGAGAGCCTCCCGGGTGTACTGGGCCGAGCCCGCCAGCATGCGGTCGGCCGGCAGGGCCGCAAACTCCGGCGGCAGACCGGCCTCACCGGGGAGGGCGTTGGCGATTGCCGTCACCAGCGACTTTCCGGTGGCCTGGTCGATGTCCCCCTCGTAGGCTTCCACCTTCACGTAGTACCGGTCCTTGAGCAACAGACACTGGTAGGGCGGTGATACCACCGCCTCGGTGCCCACGGGCAGGGCTGACTCATCGGCCGGGGCCTCGGTGCGGTATATCCCGAAGGCGTTGAGAGGCCGGCCCATGTCGTAGACGGCGATCGATGCCGTCACCTCGCCGGCACTGAATTTCTGGACCGTGACCGTCTCGAAGCCGTAGCTCAGAAACACATCGGCCGCGCCGTTGATCAGCTCCCATAGACCCGCGGCGTCATATGTGGACGGCTCACCCTCGGGCGACCACCCGGCTATCGAAAGAAAGGTCTGAGGCGCCGCCTGACAGCTCAGCAATACGGCGAGAACCGCCACCTGGAAAACTCGTCTGATCATGTGCCCTCCACCGCCCCCTGATGATGCTACGCCAGGGTCAACAGGCTGTGGGCGGCCAGTAGATTGGCTTTGATATTGACTCCGTAAGGGCATGCGCCGGCGCACGGCCCACTGCACGAATCGCAGGGCAGAACATCGCCATAACCGAGACCGCGGTACTTGCTCATGGCGTGCTTCTCCCGAGCCTGCTCGGTGAAGTAGTAGGCGTATCGCATCACGGTGCTCACCGGCACCGCCTGCGGGCAGGTACCCGAACATTCGGTGCAGGCGTGCCGGCAGTAGAGGGTCGAGGCAGCCACCCGGTATTGGTCGAGGGCGAGCACTTCAGCCCGGGTCATCTTGGCACCGGACAACGGCAGGAACCGGTCGATGGCGTCGAAATCCTGGAATCCGATGCAGGTTGTGTGCATATCGGGGTTGGACAGCACCCACTGCACGGCGGTCATTCGCAGGCCCTCACGATCGGTCACGCCGTGTTCCTCCATGAACGGTTTGGCCTCGGCGAAGGCCTTCTCCGACTCGGCGATATAGTCCTGGATCTCCTTGATCGCCTCCTCCCGGGTCTTGCCGGCCTTGACCTGGCGGTCGATGTACTTGGCGGCCCTCTCCGAGGGGTTGTCCGGGTCGAGGGGCTCCATCTTCACGGTGCCCGGTTTGGTCTTCATGGCGGTGGTGCCCACGTTGTTTTTCTTGCACGCGGCCAGGACCTTGTCGCCCTTGTCGCGATTCATGAAGCTGTAGGCGATCAGCATCAGGTCGAAGCGTCCGTCCTCGGCCGCTGCGACCAGCACCTTGTCCATGCTCTCCTCGTCCTCGGCTCGCGGCCCGTGGTTTGACACCCCGGCGAACCGAAGTCGACCATCCGCCTTGAGAAGCTTCACCGCCCCATGAAACGCCGCATTGTCGAGGGTGCTGACCGTCGGGGCACTATGGATGTACAGCGCATCCACGTAATCGGTGCGCAGTCTTTCCTGGCATTTGCCGAACCGGTCCAGGATGGTCTGCTGTGTGTCTTCGTCCTTTACCTGCAGCTTGGTGGTGATGAAGACCTTCTTACGATCCATGTGCTGCAGGGCTTCGCCGACATTACGCTCGTTGTCCCCGTTGCCGTAGCTCTCGGCGGTGTCGAAATAGTTGATGCCGTGGTCGTAGGCGTAGCGGTAGAGATTCGCCTCCTTGCCGGCGCCTCCGATGGAGATGTCCGACACCTCGAACCCGGTGCGCCCCAAGGTTCGGTAGCTCTTGATCTTTGGTTTTTCCTGCTCCTCGTCCGCCCTGGCGATACCGGGCAATCCGCTGGCCGCCGCGGCGGCTCCTCCCGCCAACAGGAACTGGCGACGAGAGACCGATGTTTTCGATGTGGTTTTCCGGTTCATGCCCAATACCTCCCGGATTTCGTCGGAGTCTATCATCGAATAGCTGCGATCTTGAGATATGTGGGTGAGGGTGTGGTCTTTGTTGGAGGGTTGGTGTAACATGGAGGCCCGTTCACGCTGCCCGGAGGAATCCCATGGCAGCGTTTTTCCCACGATCACAAAGGTTGCTACCGCCCGAGTCCAACGAGGAGGCGGTGATCGCGTTGATCAACCTCAGCGTTCGAGACCGGGGGCGGGTTTTTCATGGCGACCGGTTCGCGTGTGAGTTTGTGGCGGAATCGGTTCGCCTCATGCACGGCCCCAGGTGGAGGGTGTTGGCCTACTGCCTGATGCCGGACCACCTTCGCATCCTCATCCTCAGCCGGAATGGATCGCATCTCGAGTTCGTCAGGCTTCTGAAAGGCCGCACAGCAACCGGTCTTCGCAAGCTCGGATATCGCCGTGTCTGGGGGAAGGACATTTGGAATCGCCAGATTCGACGGGAGGAAGACCTTGCCGACTCGATCGCCCACCTTCTGGCGAGCCGGGTCCGTGCCCGGATCGCGTGGAACTGGCCGACCTACCCCTGGTGTGGATCGGTCGAGTGGCCTGAGATCGACGAGTGGTTTCTTGGTCTTCGGCGAGGCGGTCAGGGGTTTCGAGACACCCTGGTGAACGGCGCCGCGTCCTCCAAGCCGCTTCGCTACTCCGAGGGTGGATCGAAGGACCGGATCCCGGTCAGATAGGCCCCGATCGCCAGGGTGTGCATGTCGTGCGTGCCCTCATATGTGTGGACCGATTCGATGTTCATGAGGTGGCGCATGATTGGATACTCGTTGACGATCCCGTTGGCTCCGTGGATCTCCCGGGCGAGCTTGGCGCACTCCCGCGCCACCCACACGTTGTTGCGCTTGGCCAGCGACACCGCGTCGTGAGACATGGTCCCGGCGTCCTTCATTCTGCCGAGTTGCAGCGCGAGGAGCTGACCTTTGACGATCTCGTTGTACATCCACACCAGCTTTTGCTGCTGGATCTGCTGCGCGGCGATCGGCCGGTCACCGAACTGGATGCGGCTCTTGGCGTAGTTCAGAGCCGCGGTGAAAGTGGCCATCGCCGAGCCGATCGCCCCCCACGCGATGCCGTATCGGGCCTGGGTGAGACATTTCAGTGGATTCTTCAGACCGGTCGTCCCAGGCAACAGCCCCTCGGCGGGCAGGCGGCAGTCCCCAAACACCAGCTGCGAGGTGACCGACACGCGGAGGGAGTACTTGCCCTTGTGGTCGGGTGTGGAGAAGCCTGGGGTGCCGCGTTCGACCAGGAAGCCGCGGATACCCTCTTCGGTGCGCGCCCAGACGACCGCCACATCGGCGATGCTGCCGTTGGTGATCCAGGCCTTTTCGCCGTTGAGGATCCAGCCGTCGCCCTCGCGCACCGCGCGGGTTCGCATGGCTCCCGGGTTTGACCCGAAATCGGGCTCGGTCAGACCGAAGCACCCGATTCTCTCACCGCTTCCGAGCTTTGGAATCCAGTGGTCCTTCTGGTCCTGGGTGCCCCACATGAGTATGGGAAACATGACCAGGGAGTTTTGCACCGACACGAACGAGCGAATACCGGAGTCGCCACGTTCCAGCTCCTGGCAGATCAGACCGTAGGCAACGCTGCTCAGACTGGCGAGGTCGTACTCGGAGAAACTGGCGCCGAGGAGGTGAAGGTCGCCCATCTCCTTGACGAGGTGGCGGGGAAACACGCCCTCCCAGGCCCACTCCTCGATATCGGGCATGACACGGTCACGCACCCACGCCTTCACCGAGTCCCGAACCATCCGCTCCTCATCGCTGAGGAGATGATCGATGTGATACAAGTCGAGGTCCTCGAATCTGATTATCACGTTCCCTCCCTTATGGCGGGCCGATTATACCGATGAGCAAGAATTAGGAATTAGGAATTAGGAATATCGGCCCAACCCCACTGACGATTGCCACGACGTGCCGGGCGGGCGGCATTCCTACATTCCTCATTCCTAATTCCTAATTCCCGATGGCGGTCAGCCATCGGGGAGTACGATGTCCAGGTTCTCTTCGGCTGGCGTCCGCGAGTAACGGACGACTGCCAACACAGCCTCCACCACCAGCCACACCGCGATGAGCGAGATCGCGCCGCCGATGACGAGCAGGGTGAGGTTGCCGGTCTTCGCGAATGACACCAGCTTGATGCTCATTGCCACCAGGGTCGTGACCATCATGAAGACCATGGGGATGAGATAGGGCAGGGCCGGACGTTTTCGCTCGAGCAGGTAGAGCGAGACCGTGAGCAGGGCGAGGCCGGCGAGGAGCTGGTTGGTGGAGCCGAAGAGCTGCCACAGGGCGAGCCCGGCCGAACGGCCCTCGATGCGATAAAAGGCGAAGAAGGAGATGGCGGCGACGGCAGCGGTCGATGATATGTAGCGGTTGCCGAGGGGCCGGAAGCGAAGGGTTGTTCCAATTTCCTCGAGGTTGTAACGCAGCAGTCGGGTGGCGGAGTCGAGCGTGGTGAGGGCGAAGCTCACCACCACGACCGCGATAAGGGTGCGAGCCATCTGCTCGGGCACGCCGACCGCGGAGACAAAGCGGGTGGCGCCCTCGATGAAAGCGCTCATGCTCGAGCCCAGACCCTGGATCGATGCCCAGTCCGCGTAGTGGTGCTTCCAGGCGGCCGGTGACACGAAACCCGCAGTGCAGGCGAGGACGGCGGCGAGGCCGAGCAACGACTCGCCGATCATCGCACCGTAGCCGATCGGGCGGGCCTGCGGTTCGCGGTCGAGCTGTTTAGCGGTGGTCCCGGAGGACACCAGCGAGTGGAAGCCCGACGCCGCGCCGCAGGCGATGATGATGAAGACGAAGGGGTACATCGGTGGCGCGCCCACCGGGTGGGTGTCGACCACCGGCGAGGCGAACTCGGGGCGAAGGATAAAGAAGCCGATGTAGGTCAGACCGAGGCCGAGGTAGAGGAGGAGTGAGTTGAGGAAGTCGCGCGGCTGCAGCAGCGACCATACGGGAAGCACCGAGGCGAGCCAGGCGTAGGCGAGGAGGATCCACGTCCAACCGCCGATCGAGGCCCAGCGCACGGGGAACGACGGCGACGCGATGACCACCGCCAGGGTGATGACGAAGGCAATTCCGATCAGGACCCACAGGTTCTGTGCGCGCCGCCGGACCAGCCAACCGACGCTCAGGGCGAGAATCAGAATTGTGGCTGAAGGCACGACCGACTCAGGGTAGTTGTCGGTGGAAAACAGGAGCGCTACGACGTAGGAGAAGACTCCCATCGCGAGGGCGATGGCGAAGAAGATGATGGCGTGCATCAGCGACTTGGCGCGCTTGCCCATCAGGCCCTCGGCTATGGCGCCGATCGAGAGCCCCTTGGCGCGCACCGAGATCACCAGCGCACCGAAGTCGTGGACGCAGCCGACCAGGATTGAGCCGAAGACCACCCAGATCATCGCCGGCAGCCAGCCCCAGACCACCGCGATGGCCGGACCGAGCATCGGCGATAGCCCGGTGATCGACGCGTAGTGGTGGCCGAAGAGGACCACGGGCTGAGTCGGTACGTAGTCCACCCCGTCCTCGAGCGCGTGGGCAGGGGTCACGAAATCGGCCCGCAGCGAGAAGACCTCCTGTGCCAGGTACCGCGAGTAGAACAGATATCCAGCAAAGTACACCGCGAAGCAGACCAGAACTGCCAGTACCGATGTCATGGCAGTGATGGTAACCCGGCCCGTGCCCGTGCCCGTCCGCCGCCCGCGGTCTTCCTTCGACCGCGGCCACGGTCGCTCACCGGCGTGCCCTCGGAACGCGAGCGTTCCTCGGTCCCGGCGGCGGCGGGCTACGGTCGAGCGGCGGGACGCCCTCGACCTCCATTTTCCCGCCCCCACCCCCCGCCCACCCGCCCTCGGAAAGCC
>JAOZUP010000103.1 GCA_029938595.1 Thermoanaerobaculales bacterium
CCACATTCTTGGCGGAACGCCGTGGAAGATGGAAATCGGCGAGATCATCGGCGTCATCGCCGCCGCGCTGACGATGCCGGTGCTGCTGATGGTCCTCAACAAGGCCTACACCATCGGCTCGGTGGAGCTGCCGGCGCCGCAGGCGGGGCTCATGGCCCTCATGGCGCAGGGTATCGTCGGCGGCGAGATGGCGTGGCCGCTCGTCATCGTCGGCATGTTCTTCGGGGTTGCCCTGATCCTCATCAGTGCCCCCGCACCGATGCTCATCGCGGTCGGCATGTACCTGCCCTTCGGAACCACCGCGGCGGTCTTCGCCGGCGGCGTCCTTCGCGCCATTCTGGAGTGGTTCATGAAGCGCCGCAACGCTTCGGACGAGGAGAGGGCGCGGGGCGAGAACGCGGGCGTCCTGGTCGCCTCGGGCCTCAGTGCGGGCCAGTCGCTGATGGCGGTGCTGCTGGCCTTCGTGGTGCTGTATGAGCAGGCCAAGCTCGGAATGGCCGACTCCGAGCATCTGTTGCCGCAGATCGCCAACAACTTCTGGGCCGGCCTCTTGGTCTACCCGCTCCTCCTCGGCCTGCTTGTGTGGCTGCCGCTGAGCCGGATGAGGACGACCGGCGCCGGGACCGGAGAGTAAGCGGTGGCGAGGAGACTTTCCCTGCGCGCGGAACGGGTGGTCGACCTGCTCGAGCTGGAGCCCGTGCGTAGGGTGCCGTGGCGGGAGGGGGAGAACGGTCGGGTAATCATCGACCGCCCACGCCCCGCCATTCGGAGCCTGGGCGGTCTTCTCGCGAACGCCAACTGGCTGGTCACGCCGCGGCGGATTCACCTCGACGAGGTCGGCAGCTTTGCCTGGCGCCGGCTCGACGGGGCGACCAAGGTGCGGGCTCTCGCCGGGGCGATGCGCGAGTCATTCCCCGAGTCCTGTGAGGAGCTCGAGGAGCGGCTCGGACAGTACCTGCGGGCGATGCGCCGGCTGCACTTGATCGCCTTCCCGGAATGGGATTGAGCGGTGCCAGGAGAAACTTTCTTAACTTTGTTTCGTGGTTCGACGATGAGTGGGGAAGGGTCCGATGTTCAACAAAGTTAAGAAAGTTTCTCCTGGCACCGCCGAGGACGCGTCGTGAAGGTCTCCCTCATCGTCGTTTGCCACCGCTCGTCGGGAGTGCTTCCGCAGTGCGTGGAAAGCTTCCGCCGCGAGGCGGGAGCAGCTGGAGTTGAGGCCGAGGTTGTGGCGGTGGAGCAGTCAGAAGATCCCGATGAGGTTCGCCGGGTTGCAGACGCCGTCGTCGACGTCCTCCTCGAGCGTCCCAATCGAGGCTATGCGGCGGGGCTCAACGCCGGTGTGGCGGAGGCCGGCGGTGAGGTGCTGCTGCTGGCCAACCCGGATATTCGTTTCTTCGACGGCAGCGTCGGTGCGCTGATGGCCGCCGTTGACGAGGGCTTTGACGTGGTCGGTCCCCGCTTCGTGTGGGATGCTGACGGTATGGTCCTACTACCGCCGGCGGAGGACCCCTCACCCTCGGCCGAGCTCGGCCGAGGCCTGCGACGCCGCTGGCGGTGGGCCTGGTCGCGAGGCCTGTCGCGTTGTCTCGAGGAAACGTGGCGGGAGTGGACCGCGGAGGAGACTCTTGCAGTGAACAGCCTGCGGGGGGCGCTCCTGGCTGCCCCGCGAGGAGTCCTCGACCGGTTTGGACCCTTTGACGAGGGGTACTTTCTCTACTACGAGGAGACCGAGTGGTTGTGGCGGGCGCGCCGCCGCGGAGCCCGCCTCGGACTCGCGACGGGTGCACGGCTCCAGCACCGATGGGGGCACGCCACGCAGACACGGAGCGATGCCGTCGAGCTGGAGGAGCGGTCCCGGCAGAGGTTTTTGAGGCGGAACCACGGGGGGCTGTGGCGGTGGGCGCTCGGGTCGGGCATCGGGAGGACGGGACGGGTGCCGATCACGGTGCACCATCTGTCCGAGTCCGCCGCGATCCCCGAACGCGAGGCCGATCTCTGGCTCGCGTCTCCGAACCCCCACCTCCTGCCGGCCCTCGGGTGCACCCACGCCGTCGGCCTTCCCCGCGAATTTGCCGACTTCTGCCGCATGTGGGGCTGGGTGGTGGCGGCCGCTGATCGCGACGGATCGAAGTGGCGCATCGCCGACGCCTGGACATGGGGCAGATGATGGCGGGTCCGACACCGGTCTTTAGGACGTTCCGCGAGGGTGACGAGGTCGCGATCAGCCGCGTCTTCGAGGAGGCCTCCGGTTCGGTTCGGTCGCTCGACGAGTGGGCGTGGCTCTACCCACCCGAGGAGGATGGCCGGGCGATCGTCATTGCCGAGACCGGCGGCGAGGTCGTTGCGCACTGTGCGGGGATCCCGTTCCGAGTGGCGGTCGACGAGCGGGAGCTGGCGGCGGGGCGGATCACCGAGTATCTCTCGCTGGCGCCCGAGGACGAGATTGTTGAACGGATTGCGGAGATCTTCTTCGAGAGCTTTGGATCCTCGGGACGGTTTCCCCTCGTTGTCGCCTGCCCGCAATTGCACGACGATTCGTACCCGCGCGGATTCAATGGGATGCCAAAGCGTGAGCTCGCGGCCCTCACCCGAGGCCGTGCGCCGCGTTCGAAAGTCCGCCGGCTGTTCTACCGCGCCGAGCCGGCTCGCGATTGGGAGCCGCGCCTCGACGATTTGTGGCACCGAGTGCGAGGCGACTACCCGGTGGCGGTGGTGCGCGACGCGGAGGGCGCTCTGAGCCGATTTGCCGGCCACCCGACGGTGCGCTACCAACGGTTCGTGATCTTCCCGAGATTCTCGAGTCAGGCGGTCGCCTTTGCCGTCTATCTTTGCGATGGTGGGCGATGCCGGTGGGTCGATCTGCTTTGGGACCACGCCCACCCGGGCGCTCTCGAGTTGGCGGCCCACATCTCGGCCCGCCTCGCCCGCCAGTTCGAATGCGCCGGCGAGGAGCTGTGGCTCGCCGGAGACGAGGAGGCCCGCTCCCGTCTTGAAAGACTCGGTTTTCGAGCGGCGAAGGAACAGCCCGCGGTGTCGATGGCCATCCGGTCCTTTGACCCCGAGCTCGATGCCGCCCAGATCGCCGAGCGTCTTTACCTGACGATGGCCGACACCGGCATGGTCAGATGATGGCGGCGCCCGAGATCCGTCTCCACGCACCGGGCGACGAGGTTGCCATCAACGACGGCTTCAACCGCGTCTTCGGCAAGAACCGCAGCCTGGAGGAGTGGATCTGGAAATACGGGGCGGACTCGCCACCGCTGCCGATCGTGGCCGCCTGGGACGGCGATGCCCTGGTTGCCCACAACGGCGGCATCGCCGCCGACTTCCAGGTGGATGGGCGGCGGATCAAGGCCCTGCAGGGAGCCGACACCCTGTCGCTGGCTGCGGCCTCGCGGCGTCCGGAATGGCGCGACGCGTGGCAGGATGTGATGGATTACTTCGCCGAGATCGCCGCCGTCGATTTTGGCGTTTCCCTGCTCTTCGGTTTCACCGGCGGACGCGCCGTGAGCCACATGGTTCGGCGGGCCCGCTGGGACTCGGTGGCGCCGCGCCGGATTCCGCTGTATGTACGGCGGCAGCGGCCGGATGGACGATCTCTGGCGTCGCGGTTCTTCAAGGCACGCCTGATCGGTGATGACGAGCCGGCCCTCGATAAATTGTGGGACCGGGCGGGCCGCCGCTACCCGGTGGCCGTCGTCCGCGACGCGGAGCACGCCCGCAGACGCCTGAGCTCCCACCCGAGCGTGCGCTATCACCGGTGGCTGATCACGACGCGCCTCTCCTCGTCCCCGGCGGCTTTCGTGGCCTTCCGCACCGACGGCGGCGTCTGTCGCTGGGTCGATCTGGTGTGGGACGGCCGCCCTGGCGCCCTCGAGCTGGTTGATCACCTGTCGCGAGGGCTCGCCGAGCAGATCGGCGCCGGGAGCGAGGAGCTGTGGCTCGACGGCGACGAGGAAGCCGCACGCTGGCTCGAGGTCTTCGGCTTCGAGGGTGGACCGGACCCCAGCGGGGTGGCGCGGGTCACTCGAATTCTCGACGACTCCCTGGACGCGGAGTCGTTCGTCCCTGACCGGTACTACACGACGATGGCCGACGCGGATTTGGTGTGATATTTGGGCCAATCACGGCATCGGGCAGCCCTCATTTCGGAGCGCCTCTTCGAGTCGAGTAACCAACGAGTGTGGCCTGAACTCGTCGACTGCGGTCAGGCCCCCGCGCCGCAAACGGCTCCGCGTCTCGGGATCCGTGAGACGACGCACGGCGTCGGCTATCGCCTCGGCGTCACCGGCCGGAAAACGGAGGCTGGCCCCCTCCGGGATGACCTCCAGCGATGGGATATCGCTATGCGCCACCGGAACGCCGCAGGACATGGCTTCGAGCACCGGTAGACCGAAGCCCTCCTGCTCGGTGGAGGGAAAGAGCAGGGCATCGATTCCGGCGTAGAACTCGGGCATCTTTACGGTTGGCAGCCGATGGTGGAAAACGTCGGTCACTCCGAGGGCTGTTTCTTCGTCGAGGCAGGCCTCGGCCGAGGCGCGGTGGACCTCGATCTCGAGACCCCGCTCGCGCGCGATATGTAGCCCTTCGAGCCCCTCCCGGATGCCCTTGACTCGAGCTTCGAAGGTGCCGACGAGGCCGATCCGGAGTGGCGCTGCGTCGCGCCGGAAACCAAGTGGGAAGAAGATCCTCGGGTCCACCGCCTCGCCGATGAAGTGGCAGTTGCAGTCCGGGTAGCGGCCTTTCAACACCGCCTCGAGGTGGCGGGAGACCAGGAGCTTGGGGATCGGTGCGCGGTACGCGGTGTCGATCGCGTCCATGATCTCCCCGTACTCCGGGTGTGATCCCTCGTAGCCCTGGCAGAGATGGAAGAGATGGGCGGAATTCGACCGCAGGGCCGGTGCGACGGTGGTGTGGAAGGTGGCGATAGTGACGTCGGCCCGCGGGATCGAAGACCCATCGACGTCGGTGGAAAACCACGGCACGGCGGCATCGTGCCAATTCGGTCGCGTCCCGGGCCCCACCACCCGCGTCAACCATCCGTTGTCAGTCAGCCACTCGGCGAGCTCCAGCGGCAGCCTTATTCCGCCGTGGAGGTCGGAGGTAGGGACGATGAACTGGAGGCTCAGGGACACCGTCATTCTCCGCTGAGGGCGAACACGCACTTGCGGCAGATGAAGTCCGCAGGCGCCTCCTCGAGACCGTAGATCATGCGGCGCAGCCGGGCGACCTCCTCGCCCGTCAGCACCTCGTCGATGGACTGGGTCGTGAGATCGCCGATAATGTGGAACTCGTCGTAGTCTTCGCAGCACAGGACGCACTGCCCCCGCGGGTTGATGTGGATGTGCTCGATCGGCCGCGAGCCGAGGTTGTTGCAGCCCCGCAGTCGTTCGTGGGGTCGGTCCGGTTTGAGACCGATGGGCAGGTAGCCGGCGCGGTCCATGATCTCGAAATCGCGAACGTTGAAACGGCTGCCGGCGAAGTGCTCACGGAGCTTTGCGGCGTCCGTACGGTGCTGGTCGTCCTGTTGACCGAGAACTATGATGTCCATGGTCTCGGCAACCGGTTTGTCCTTCATGTAGTCGAGATTGGAAATCACCATCGGCAGGTGGTCCTTTTGGCGTTCGGCGGCGTACCGCTCGCGGTCGAGGCTCGAAATGTTGATCGAGAGATAGCTGATCGGCCCCATCTCGACCAGCGCATCGACCTTGTCGGGGGTGAAGGTGGAGCCGTTGGAGAGCACGGCCACGGGGAGGTCGTGCTCCATCAGGAGCCGCACCTGATCGGAAAAGCGACGGTCGGCGGTCGGCTCATTGTAGTTGTTGAGAGTTACCGCCTCAATCGTGGTCCGGTAGCGGGATATTTCATCCACCAGGCGACCAAAGAGCTCCTTCGTCATGTATTCCGGATCCCTCGGAGCGATGGAAACCGGGCAGAACGCACACGCCTGGGTGCACACGGTGTGGGTTTCGAGCGAGACGTAGCGCAGCCGGAACTTCTTGGAAAGGTCCCGGTCCTCGGGAATGATCCAACCGTCGTCGGCCAGCCGCTGCTGAGTGTCATTCAAGAGTTCGAGCCTCTCGGGATTGAGGATGAGCCGCCGAAGCTCATCGAATACGGGATCATCACTGGCGATCCCGAGTCCGGTGTGGGGGTTGAGGATGACGTGATCGTGCAGATGTAAGTACGGGCTGGCGATCCAGCAGGGGGTGGACGAGGTCACGATTCCTCGCCTCCCTCGTGCCAGTGGTGGGGGATGGCGACGATTCCGAATGGGTATTCGTCGTACTCGACGGTGATGGCATCCTCGAGGATCCGCGTGTCGTGGATGTGGAGCGCGTCCTCGGCGAGCAGAAAGACGTAGAATTTGAAGGCATTCTTGACCAGCGGCAGCTCGGGGATCTCGAGCCTGACCGTGTAGTGCGTGCGGCCGGTCCACGGCCCAGCGCCGCTGCGGCTGGAGAGGAACGACGCCACCTCGAGTTCGTCCGGCCGGTTGAGACCGACGCAGAGGTGGAAGGCCATCTTGGGATCGTCGCAGCTCCAGCGGATTTCCAGTTCCAGGGGCCCTCCGTAGCGGTAGGTCGATCCGGTCGGGAGACGCACCTCGTCGATCCGGGCCGGTGCCGATGGCGCGGCCTCGACGATCTCCCGCGCGTCCTCGCCATGACCCGACTTCGCGTCGAGGAAGGCCTCGTACCCGGGCACAACTTGCTGGGTCGGACCGAGTGCTTCGATGCGCCCGTCGCGCAGCCACAACGCCCGCCTGCAAAAGGCCGAGATGTAGTACATGGCGTGCGAGCAGATGAGGAGGGTGCCGCCTGCCTTCACGTATCGTTTGAGGTGGACCATGCACTTCTTCTGGAAGTAGCCGTCGCCCACCGACAGAGCCTCGTCGATGATCAACACGTCCGGCTCGACCTGAACGGCGATGGCGAAGCCGAGGCGCATCACCATGCCGGTGGAGTAGGTCTTGACCGGCTGGTCGATAAAGTGCCCGAGCTCCGAGAACTCGATGATGCCGGGCGTGCGCTCGACGACCTGGTCGCGGTCGAGACCGAACATTGCCGCGTTGAGGGCAATGTTCTGACGGCCGGTGAGCTCGCCGTGGAAAGCCGACCCGAGCTCGAGGATCGAGGCCACCGAGCCGGAGAGCTGCGCCTTGCCCGAGGTTGGCGCGGTGATGCCGGCGAGGATCTTGAGCAGCGTGCTCTTGCCGGCACCGTTCTCACCGACGATACCGAGCCCCTCACCCCTGGGCAGCTCGAAGTCGATGCCCTGGAGGGCGTGGAACGGGGTATGGCGGGGCCGGCGCAGAATGCCCTCGAGGAGCCGATCCAGGGGACGGGCGTAGACCTTGTAGGTCTTCGTGAGATTGCGGACGTTAACGGCGGTATCGCTCATCCCGGTCTCAGATCTCGTCCGCGAAGACTGGTTTGAGCCGGTGAAAGACCCAGATGCCGACGACCAGGGCAAGAATGGTCACGACGACCAGCGGTGTGAGCGAAGTAAGCGGAGGCATCTCGCCGCCGAGCAGGGCCTCGCGGTAGAGGGTGACGAGAGCGGTCAGTGGGTTGAGCGCCAGGAAGCGCGCGAAGCGGTCCGGTACCAGGCTCAGCGGGTAGACGATCGGCGTGAGATAGAACCACCCCTGGAGGAGCATCGAGTTGATCTGGGCGGTGTCGCGGAAGAAAACATTGATGGCGGCGGCAAGGAAGCCGAGACCGACGGTGAGGCCGACCTGGAGCGGGATAGCGATGAGTAGGATCCACAGCCCTGACAGCGACAACTCTCCTGTCACACCGAGGACCACGAGGAAGAGTCCGAGCGCGATCGCCTCGTGGAGAAGCGCCGCCAGCACCACCGCCCACACCAGCAGCCCCGAAGGAAAGGACATTTTCTTGACCAACCCGGCGTTCTCGGTGATCGCGGTGGTGGCGCGGATGATGCCCTCCTGAACCGCCATCCACGGCAGCAGCCCGCAGAAGAGGAATATCGCGAAGTTCGAGGTGCGCTCGCCGATTCCCGGCGACACCTTCATCACCGTGCTGAACAAGAAGGTAAAGAGGGCCAAGCTCCACAAGGGCTGCACAAAGGACCACAGAAAGCCCATCACCGAGCCCGCGTAGCGGCCCTTGAAGTCGCGGCGCGTGAACTCGCCGAGCAGGAAAAGAGAGTGGTGCAACATGTTTCAGGCGGGCCTATCAACCCGCGTCGAAGGAGTTTAGCAGCACTGGGCCTTCACCGGGCTCTTCTCACCGCGTTACCGTATACGATCTCGATGTTGTCTGTGTCTCGATCGCGCGAACGGCTGCCGCTTGACACTTGGAGATGGGCCCGACGACACTCGCACCGATGTCCCTCTATGCGTGGACCCTCGTGCCGCTGGCTCTGCTCCACCTGTGGTTGTACCGCCAGCGGAAGATGACCTTTCGTTTCCAACTTCTGCTCGATGTCGTACTGGCCGCAGTTGTCGGACCGGCGTTGCTGACCGGCAGCGATCTCAACCCCATCAGCACGGTCCAGGGCAGGCCGCCCTTCCAGCATGTCGAGTGGTCGGCCCGCACCGGCTATCAGCCCACCCAAGGCGACCTTGTCTACCAATTCCACCCCTGGTGGGACGAGGCCGGACGCCAGATCTGCCGCGGCGAGCTGCCGCGAATCCAGCCCGGCGTCGGCGCCGGACTGCCGCTGGTGGCCAACGGCCAGACCGGTCTGTGGGTGCCGATGATGCTGCCGGTGTGGTTGCATGGACCTGAGCGTGGCACCACTGTCATGGCGTTTTGGAAGATAGAGCTGGCTGGCCTCGGCGCGTTCCTGCTGATGATTCGAGCCTGGCGCCTGCGCTGGACGGCCGCAGCGATGGGCGGCGTCGCCTGGGCGGGAACTCCCTATCTCGTGGGTTGGCTGCTGGTGCCGCTGGCGTGGGCGGTGGCCGCCCTGCCGTGGACCTGGTGGGCCGCATGGTGGCTCATGCGACGGCGGACGCCGATGTGGGGAGCTGCGGCGGTGGGGGCGAGCTTCGGCTGGCTCATGGGTGCCGGTCTCCACCCAGAGACCGCGGCCATCGTCTGCGGCTCGGCGCTGCTCTCGGCCTTCATCCTCCACCCGCGGAGGTGGTGGCGGACGGTGGCGGTCGGTGTGGTGGCCGGGGTGGTCGCGATCACCCTCGCCTGGCCGACCATCGGCTACATCGGCGCGTCGTCGCGCGTAGCGCTAAGTGAGGGTGGCGCCGCCAACCGCGAGCGGATGCCCTGGTCCATGCAGCGCGATCTCGTCCGCCAAATTGCGATTCCGGCGAGCATGGGGAAGCCAGGGACGACGGACTGGAAACCTACCTACCCGCATGCGCCCGGTGCGGCCGGGGTGGGAGGCGCGGTGCTGGCGCTGCTGGCGGTCGGCCGGATCCGCCGTCGCTGGCGTCGGCTCGTTCTGGCGGCCGGTGTGATGACGGCTCTCGGCCTGGTGCTGCTGGTTCGGATCCCGCCGCTCGACGCGCTGCTGGTTCGGATCCCACCGCTCGACCACATGACGGTGCCGCGCTTCGGGGTCTTGATCCCGTGGGGAGTTATCGTGCTGGCCGCGTTGGCGCTCGACGGGGCGCTTCGAGGTCATACGCGGTCCACTGCTGTACGGCTCCTGCCGGCGGCGATCGTCGCAGCCTTCGCCCTGGCCGCTACGCCGTGGTGGTTGCTGCCGGCAGACCTTGCGTTGGTCATCGTATCCGTGGCGGCTGCGATCATGATTGGCCGCCTGCGATGCCGGGAGCTTGCGCCCGCCCTGGTAGCCGGCGAGCTCGCCCTCCTCGCCGTGGGCATCAACCCGACGGCAAACGTCGCCGACCGCCTGCCGCGGCCTCCGGTGCTCGAGCGCCTGATCGAGCTCGAGGCCGCCGATCCGTGCCGCGTGATCGGCATCGACGGCGCGTTGGCGCCAAACCTCGCCTCGCGCTACGGTCTGCGTGATCTCCGCGCCTCGGGTCCGCTGCGGCCTGCGCCCTTCGCACACCTGATGGGCGCCCTCGGTGAGCCTCCAACCATCCTCGGCGGTCCTCTCCAGCGGGCGCCGGCGGGTCTGTGCGGGGCATGGGGAGTGGGTCTGGCTCTGACCCCGCCGGGGCGTGAGCTTCCGGGCTGGGAGCGGGAGTACGGCGACCGTGACGGGATCATCTGGTCGAACCCATCGGTGCTTCCCGAGGTGCGGGTGGTTGGGAGGGCGGTTTCCGAGCCAGACGGTGTTCGGGCCCTGTTCGAGATTCTCGAGGTCGTGGACTTCGAGGCCACCGCGCTGGTGAGCGGAACGGTGCCGACCATCGACGCGACTGCTGTGAACCTCGAGCTCTGGCGGCGCACGCCGACCGGCCTCGAAGCCAGCACCGAGTGCGACGGACCCTGTCTGCTGATCCTCGCCCAGCCCTGGGCGCCAGGTTGGCGGGCACGGGTCGATGGCGCGCCGGCGATGGTGGTGCGCACCAATGTCGCTGGCCTCGGGGTGGTCGCGCCCGCCGGGCGGCACGCGGTCCAGCTCGACTACCGCCCGTGGCGGTGGTAGCCCGCATTTCTCACCACGTCGCGTCGCGAGGCCCGCGAGATGTCGTGAGATGTGGCGTTTTCGACCTGAGGGGCGCGGAG
>JAOZUP010000104.1 GCA_029938595.1 Thermoanaerobaculales bacterium
TTGTAGAAGACCTGCGTGTTGACGTTCATCGGCTGCTTGCCGATTCTGAACACCTTGCCGATGCCGCCGCCGAACGGGACCGTCCACTTTTCGCCGCTGTCTGCCTCCCAGTTGGCGGTGATGATGGGCGCGCTCGTCAGGTACCAGCCGCTGGGGTAGTTGTAAGTGATCATGGGATTTGGGGTGTTCTTTTTTGGAGGGTTTCTCGGCTCGCCTGAACGTGGGGTCTGACGGAAATACACCGCATGTCAAACCGTGTTTGGTAGTATGCACCAGATCTCTTGCAGACACCGGCGATCAGACATGGAGGAATCGTGAAACGGCTCAAAAACATGCTCTGTTACATCGATGGCGAGCCCGACCTCGGGCTCCTTCAACGTGCAGTGAGGTGGTGTCGTCAGCACGGGGCGAGGCTGACCGTCGGCGATGTCGTCGAACCACCCCACTCGCACGAGCTGCTCTCCAGTTCGACGGATAACACCAAATACATTCAGGGGCTGATAGTGGATGACCGCCTGCGCCAGCTCGACGAGGCGATCGAAGAGATCGACTCGAGCGGGGTTCCGGTCTCGACCCGCGTTTTTGTCGGAGATCCCCTCGAGACAATCCTCGGGGCGGTCCAGGAGTACGGTTTCGACTTCGTGGCCAAGGAATGGGCGCCGGCGCAGGGTGTTCGCAAACGGTTATTCGGGAGCATCGACACCAAGCTGATGGGGGCCTGCCCCTGCCCGGTTGCGATTGGTCGCCCGAGGACCGATGAGAAAATACGGCGCATCGTCGTAGCGCTCGACTACGACGCGAACGACGAATCGAAAGCGCGGCTCAATCAACATATCCTCGACACGGCGGTCGTGGCACTTGCCGGGGAAAGCACTGAAGTTTACGTGGTTCACGCCTGGTCGATGTATGGCGAAAGCATCCTGGCTCATGGCCGAGGCAGTGTGCCGCCCGAGCAATTCAAAGAAGAACTCGAAAAGGCGCGGTCGGAGCGGCAGCAATGGCTCGATTCGCTGATAGATGGTTATCGTGCTGGACTCGACGAGGAATCTTCGGCACGGTTTTCTCCGAAATTGGAGCTTCTCCGAGGCGATCCCAGAGTCGTTATTCCGAATCGAGTCAACGAGCTCGAGGCGGATATCCTGAGCCTCGGCACCGTCGCGCGGAGAGGTCTCAGCGGACTACTGATCGGCAACACCTCGGAAGAGATCCTCGACAGGGTCGACTGTACCGTGGTCCTGAATAAACCGGTTGGATTCCTGACCGCGTCTTCCGAGGCGTGAGTGACGCTACAGTGACGCTCCAGACCTGGCTTGCCACGGGCATCGTTTTGATGCCGGTGCTCGCAGGTGCGCTTCTATTCGCCAGGCGCGAGTCAAACGCGGTAGCCGGTCTCGTCGGCGCGACCGGCTCTGGGCTGTCCCTCGCGCTGATCGTCTGGTTGCTTCTCGAGCGGGCGCAGGGCGTTCGCGTCGTGTGGGAGTGGGTGCCGGAGCTTCAGGTCGTCCTCTCGTGGCGTCTGAACAGCGGAACCCTCGCCATCGCGGCGCTGGTCGCTTTCGTCGGCGTCCTCGTCATGCAGTTTGCCGGCGCCTACTTCGGCCCGTCGGCGAAGGGCCGGCGCGCCATCGCCACGCTTTCTCTGTTTGAAGCTTCGATGCTGGGTCTGATCCTCGCCGACAATCTGTTCATGCTGTTCACCTTCTGGGAACTCACCGGGCTGTGCTCTTTCTTCTTGATCAATACCGATGCCGACAAGCGGGATGATACGTTTGCAGCCGCCCAGCAGGCTCTGGTCGTCACGGTCGGAGGAGCACTGCCAATGCTCCTGGGCTTCATCTACCTGGCGTCTGTTGGCAGTGCGAGCCTGACGGAGCTCTATGCTCTCGATCTACCCATCCGTGCACAGACAATAGCGTTCCTGTTGATCCTGCCCGCCGTGCTGACGAAGAGTGCACAGATCCCGTTTCATTTCTGGCTTCCAGGCGCGATGGCGGCCCCGACGCCCATCTCCGCGTACCTGCATTCGGCAACAATGGTCAAGGCCGGTCTCATTCTTCTCATCTACCTGTTTCCCGTCTGCGGCGGAACACCGTTGTGGACGCTTCTTCTCGTTCCGATAGGCGGTGTGACGTGCATCTGGGGTAGCTACCGTGCGCTTGGCCAGGACGACATCAAACTCCTCATGGCCTGGTCGACCGTCTCTCAGCTTGGACTGATGACATTGACGCTCGGGCTGGGAACCGATCTGGCCATTCGAGCCGGCATTTTGTACCTGTTTGCTCATGCGCTCTTCAAGGCGGGGCTCTTCATTTCGGTAGGAGGAATCGATCATGCCGCCCATACGCGGCTGCTGTCCAAGCTCGGTGGTCTTCGCGAGAACACCCCCGCGCTCTTCTGGTTTGCTCTCATTCTTTCCGGCTCGATGGCCGGGCTCCCACCGTTCGCAGGTTTTCTATCCAAGGAGCTGGTTCTCGAAAAGCTGACGCTGGCGGCGCCGCTGGTGCACGATGTCGCCGTCATCGCCATCGTCCTCGGTTCGATCGGAACGGTCGCCTACACGTCGCGCTTCTTCTTCGGCTCGTTTACCGGTTCGCCTCGGAGCGAGGAGGCGTCCAAAGCACATTCTCCGGGGCTGGGCTTTTTGTCGGCGCCCGCGGTGCTGGCGGCACTCAGTCTGGTGTTCGGGATAGGTGCGAAGTGGATAGACCGTTGGTTTCTCGAGCCGGTCAGCTGGTCGCTGGTCGGTCGGCCCATCGAGGCGCCTCACCTCGCGCTCTGGCACGGGATCACGGTCCCGCTGGTTCTGAGCGCCGGCATCGTGACGTTCGGATGGTTCCTCTACCGCCGGCTCGCCGGTCGTGGATTGCCGCCGGGTCCGGAAGCGCTCAGCGGACCAATCCTCTTCGAGAACTTCCTGAGCTTGTCCCGGGCCCTCGGTGATCGGTTGAGCCGCGCCCTCGCGGGCGCATCGCCGAGCGTCTATTTCGGACTGGTACTCGTGTTCGGTCTGATGTGGTCAGTGCCGCTCTACGGAAAGCTCGGGGATTTTTTCACCCACCAGTGGAATTTCGGTGGAAGCCTCGTCTTGTTCGTGCAGCTTCTCGCGATCGCTGGACTCATTCTGTTGCCGGGACGCTTGACACGGGTGCTTCTTCTGTCGGTGGTTGGTTTTACGGTAGCGCTCCTGTATCGGCTCCTCAACGCACCCGACCTCGTGCTCACCCAACTCCTGGTCGAGGTGCTGACGGCGGTGTTCTTCGCGTTGGCGGTGCGTTTCATCGTCACTCAGGAAAGTCCGTCGCCCATCGGCCTCAGCTCGGCACGACTGGCCGTTGCCGTACCCCTCGGGCTCGCGGGGGCGGCGCTGGTCTTCGCCCTTGACGCTGAGCCGCCGGACCCGCGCCTTCCCGATTTCTTTCTCGAGGCGGCTCCCACAATCGCCAAAGGGCTGAACGTCGTCAACGTCATCCTGGGCGATTTCCGCGGTCTAGACACCCTCGTGGAGACCGTGGTCGTAATCCTCGCAGCGCTCGGGGTCGGGGGGCTTCTACGCCGCGAGCGAAGCGGTCGAGAGACGGAGCTGAAAGGCAGCTTCGTGGTGCGGCAACTCACTCGGCTCATTCTGCCGCTGGCGATCATGCTGGCGCTGGCGTTGCTCTTGAAGGGGCATGACGCTCCGGGCGGCGGATTCGTCAGCGGTCTATCGTTCGCGGTCGCTGCGATACTCGGGTTTGCCGCCTATGGTACGCGATCGTTTCGGGCGCGGATTCCGGTCGAGCCGGATCGGATCGCGATCTTCGGAGCTTTGATCCTCATTGCCGCCTCCGTGATTCCAATGGTCATGGGCGAGCCGATGCTGACACATCGGCACGGGACGTTGTCGCCCCTGGGAGCCTTCGCGATCAAGTGGAGCACGACGCTGTTCTTCGAGATTGGCGTCGTCATGGCGATCGCCGGCGGGTTGACGGCGGCGGCGATGAGGCTCTGGGAGATGACCAACACACGGCGTGATGGAGGGATTTGATCCCATGGTCCCGGTATTAGCGGCTTCGGTCTTCTTATTGCTGACGGCGGGCGTCTACCTGGTGCTCCAGAAGACCTTGCTGCGGGTGGTCATCGGGCTCGCGCTCGTTTCGCACGCGGTGCACTTGATTCTGCTGGCTTCGGGGCGCCAGGGTGTGGTGGCGCCTGTGCTCCTCCCAGGGGGCGGCATCGAGGGGGTTGCCGACCCCTTGCCGCAAGCGTTCGTACTGACTGCCATAGTCATCGCGATGGCGATGACCATCTACCTGTTCGCTGCCATGGCCGCACTGGCCAAATCAGGTGAACGGATGGAGGTGGAGCCAGTGCCGGACAGCGACGAGGCTCACGCACCGGAGGCGGTCCAGGCCGAGCTGGAAGGCCGGGTGACGAGGCCTTGAGTCTGGCACTGTTTTTCTTGCTGCCGCTCGCGACGGGTTTCCTGCTCTTTCTATGGCAGCCGGCGGCCGCACTCTCGAGACGCACCTCGCTGTTCGTTTCGATAGTTCTGATCGGCTGGGCGTTTGCAATCACCGCCAAGTGCGGCGATGGAGAGATTCTTGTTCACACCTTCGGGAACTGGCCGCCACCGTTCGGAATCGCATTCGTCGTCGATCGATTGGGCGCGATCTTCATCACGCTCCACGCGCTTCTGCTGTTTGTGACACTCGTCGCACTCCGCCCTGAAACGCATGGCGAACACACGGTACGGCGAGCTCTTCCTCTCCTGATGGTCGCCACATCTGGTCTTTTCGGCGCCTTTATGACGGGAGATCTATTCAGCCTTTTCGTCATGGTCGAACTGGTCCTGGTCAGCTCCTATCTTCTGATTCAGATACCTGGCGCCAAACGCTCCCTGGTCTCCGCCATGCCGATGATTGTCATCAACATGAGCGCCTCGGCACTCTTCATAGCCGGCCTGGGCGTTCTCTACGGCATTTGCGGGTCCCTCAACATAGCCGATGTGATCGAGCGCATCGGGGGCGCGCCCCATGGGTTGCGACTCGCCGCGCTCGGCATGCTGGTGGCGGCGTTTGCCACCAAGGCAGCCCTGGTGCCCCTGTGCTTTTGGATGCCGGCCACGTATCCCACCCTGACCGCGCCCGTCGCCGCGCTGTTCGCGGGCATCATGACCAAGCTGGGTGTCTACGCCCTGCTGCGGATTTCGCCGCTACTCGGTCACGAGCCGGTTCTTCTCAGTTTTCTGATGTGGCTCGGAGCGTTTTCGGCGTTACTCGGCGTGCTCGCCGCCTTGTCGCAATACGAGCTACGTCGTCTCCTCAGCTTCCACAGTGTGTCGCAAGTCGGCTACATTGTTTTTGCGCTCGGTCTCCACACCGTATTCGGGACAGCCTCGGCTATTTTCTTCGCCCTGCATCACTCGCTGGTCAAGTCCACTCTCTATCTGGTAGCGGACGAGTTGGAGCGATCGAACAGCAGCCGGGATCTCCGGCAGATGGATTTTCGTCGGCCGGGAAGCATCGTCCTTGCGACGGTGTTCGGGGTCGCCGCCTTTGCTCTGGCGGGGATTCCTCCTCTGTCCGGTTTTTTCGGAAAGCTCGCGGTCTTCTGGGCGGGTTTCGGGAGTAGGGAGTGGATCGGTCTCGCGCTGCTGGTCGTCGCTTCGGTCTTCACCCTCGCGAGTATGTTGAAGATTTGGCGCTTCGCGTTTCAGCGACGCCCGGTCGAACGAGAAACAGTGCCCACGCCCATATCGACGTTCTATCCCGCGGCAGTGCTGATGGCGGCGGCGCTGATCGTCGTCTTCAGTCTTGCAGCCGGCCCAATCTTCAATTATGTGTTCGAGGCGGCTGAACAGATTTCTGGTATCAGTGGTCTGATGAGTGGGGATCGCTGATGTCGGCCTTCTTCTTTGTCATTCTTGCAGGAATAGCTTGGATGGGGTTGCGCGGCGATGTCGGCGTTGACACGTTCATCGTCGGGGTGATCATCGGTTTCGGCCTGTGGCGTCTCTTTGGTTTCAAGTCCCGGCGTCCGTTCTCCATAGTTCGGGCGATCCGGCTCGCGCTCCTTGGAGCTTGCACGTTCGTCGTTTTCGTTTGGGACCTGATCCTGGCGAATCTCCAGCAGGTGCGCATCGTCTTGGCGCCCCGCATCGCGGTGAGCCCCTACTGGCTCCGGTATCGCACCGAGCTCGAGACGCCGGCCATGCGGGCAGTTCTGGGCTCGATGATCGTCATGACACCCGGAACAGTAGCTTACGGGGAGGTCGAGGCCGAGGAGGGCGTCTGGATCATCGGTGTGCACGCACTCCATGCCGACGGCGAGGCGGACGCTCAGAACGCCATCGATCGCATCCGCGGGCGATTCGAATCGCGACTCAGAAAGATGGAGACCCTGTGATGGAAGCCGCGGTTGGCATCTTGTATCAGGCGAGCCAGCTCATGCTCCTCGTTGCGATCGTGCTGATCCTCTATCGGCTCAGCCTCGGGCCTTCCATCTTTGACCGCGTGGTGGCGTTCGAAACGATCGGGCTCGCCGTGGTGGGCTATCTTCTTCTCGAGTCCAATGCCACGGTCGGCAGACTGTACACCGACGCGGCCCTCGGACTGGCCCTGTTCTCCGTCGCAGGTACCATCTTCCTTGGATATTTTCTCGGTCGCGGAGAGTTCCCCGATGAATGACCTGTCGACTCCACTGGCGCTTGTCGCCGCTATTGCGGCACTCGTGGGATCGTTCTTCTTTCTCGCCGGTGCTATTGGCTTTGTGCGGCTGCCTGATTTCTACACGCGCATCCACGCACCGACCAAAGCGGCGAGCCTGGGAATCCCTTTGATGGCATTTGCCTCCATGCTCGTGCACCTGGGTGCGGGCTTGGATTTGTGGGTAGAAGACGCGCTCATTATTCTCTTCGTCTTTCTGGCCGGTCCAGTGAGCACCCAGGTCCTGGTCTGGGCGGCCGTGGCACGGAACATCCGCTCATCGTCCGAAACGGTGGGGCAGTCAGTCTTCAGGCCGATCGAGCTGGTGGACGTGGAAGAAGGACCGACCGATGACGTGGGGCCTCACGGTACCAGTGCCGAATCCTGAGACGCTGTTCGATTTCGCCGGCTGCCGTATAATCCGTGGCGCAAAGGAAGCAGCAGATGAGCAATCAATCCGAGAACAAACCTCAGGAGCCGATGGAAGACGCTGCAAAGGACGACACCATCGATGCGGCGCCTGAGAGCGAGGACCCGATCGAGTCGCCCGATGGAGCAGCCGAGGAACCGGCTGCCCGGAAAAGGCGAATCAACCCCGTAACGGTCATCACCCTTCTGGTCCTTGCGTTCTGCGTGGCGCTCTTTGTCTGGCATCTCATGGCCGACCGCTTCACGCCGTACACGGACCAGGCCCGGGTGGAGACCTTTATCGTCCCCATCGCGCCTCAGGTCTCGGGTTACCTGGTGGAGATTCCGGTGGTCCTCCACGAACGCGTCGAGGAGGGTCAGGTGCTGGCCCAGATCGACCGAGAGCCGTTCGAGCTGGCGGTGCGCTCGGCCAGGGCGGCCCTGGCGAACGCCGGCCAGCAGGTCGGTGCTCAGACCGCGGGCGTCGAGTCGGCAGCCGGCCGTCTCGGCGTTTCGCGCGCGCGGCTTGAACGGTCACAGCGCAATTACGACCGGGTGCAGCGGGTTTCGGAGAGAAACCCCGGCGCGCTCTCCGAAGCCGACCGCGACCGCGCCGAAGCCTCGTTGGAGCAGGCGCAAGCGCAGTTGATCTCGTCCAAAGCGGAGCTGGAACGCGCGAAACAGACGCTCGGCAGCGAAGGGCCCGACAACCCCATGATCGAATCGGCCGCTGCTTCTTTGGAAACGGCCCAGTTCAACCTCGCCCAGACCACCGTCACCGCAGCGTCAGAGGGGTTGATCGACAGCCTCCAGCTCGACGTCGGGCACTACGCCCAGGCGGGCCAACCCCTGATGACCTTTATCTCCATCAAGGACGCGTGGATTCAGGCCAATATGAGGGAGAACAACCTCTACCACCTGAAGCCGGGTGACCCTGTGGAGCTGGTCCTCGACGTCGCCCCGGGCCAGGTCTTCCGAGGAACAATCCGCAGCGTGGGGGTGGGGGTTTCTTCCAGCCCGGGTGGGTCTCGCGGCGACCTGCCCACCGTCCAGAGCGTCCAGGGCTGGTTGCGCGACCCCCAACGCTTTCCGGTGATCATCAGCTTTGCCGACGACCACCCGGCCGGGCTCCTGCGGCCCGGCGGTCAGGCCAACGTCATCGTCTACACCGGCGACCGGCCGCTGCTCAACAAGCTCGCTCGCTGGCGTATCCGGCTCGCGGCCTGGCTCTCCTATGTGCGCTGAGATCGCCGCGCCGGCATTGCCCGCCGCCGATGTCGAAACTCTCCGCACCCGGCGAATCCTCCGCTTTGCCATCGGCATCACACTGGGGATGGCTCTGGCCACCGGGATCGCCTGGCCCCTGTCTTTTCTTTCACCGGTCCTCGTCGGTCTGCTCCTGAGCTCGCCGGCGCGGCTGACCCTGCGGGCCGGCGTCGGGTTTGTCGCAATCATCGCCGTGGCCATGGGCGCCAGCTTTGTTTTCAGTGTGGTGTTCCTCTCATACCCGGTCGTTTTCCTCGCCCTCATCGGCCTGTTGTTGTTTCGCGTCTTTTACGCCGCGTCGGGCGACGCCCACCCGCTCTCCATACTCTGGATGGTGGTCGGGTTCTGCGTGATTCCGCTGGTGACGCTGACCTCTGCCCTGGCCGGCGCGATCGTGGCCGTCTACATCACCATCGGCGCAGCCGTTGCGGTTGCGCTCGCGTTGCTGGTCCAGGGCCTGATTCCGAACCCGGCGGCGCCGTCGGCGGCCGCTGCCCCTCCGACGCCGAAACCCACACCCGAAGCGTCCGAACGCTTCCGCAGTGCCGCCATCAGCACCCTGGCCGTGTGGCCGTCGCTGGTGTTCTTCTACACCTTCCAGCTCACCGGCGATCTGCTGGTTCTGATCTTCGTCGCCATCCTGGCCATCAGCGCAAATATGCAGGCTGGTTGGAAGGGCGGAACCGCTCTCATCATCGCCAATCTGGGTGGCGGTGTGGTCACCATCCTGATATACAACCTGCTGGTGGCGGTGCCTGAATTCGGATTCTTTATCGTTCTGATGCTGCTCACCACCCTGCTCATCGGTCAACGCCGGTTCTCCGACTCACCGACCGCCGGTCTTTACGGCTCCGCAATGAACACCGTGCTAATCGTCATCGGGGGGGTCACCACCTCCACCGGCGAGGCGGGCGCCGAGATTTACGTAAGGATCACCCAGATCATCATTGCGGTGATCTACATCGTCGTCTCGTTGGGTTTGCTCGAGAGCCTTTGGAAGCGGAAGCCAAGCTGATGCGTCGGCTCGCTTCCATCGTCCTGGTGGTCGCGCTGGCTACTGGGTGCACCCTCGGTCCCGACTACGTGCGCCCTCAGACCCCGCAGCACCCGGCCTACCACAGCGACACCCCACCGGGCAGCTCGATCGCCGATCTCCCATGGTGGGAGATCTTCAGCGACCCGACCCTCGACGACCTCATCCGCACCGCCCTCGACAACAATCGCAATCTGCGGGTCTCGCTGGCCCGCATCGAGGAGGCTCGGGCCCGGCTCGGTGTCGTCCGCGCCGATCTCTACCCGAACATCGTCTACGGTGCGAACGCCGGCTACGCAGACGCCACAGAGGGTGACAACTCGACCTCCGCGGTGGCATTTGCGGACGTTTCCTACATCGTGGATCTGTGGGGCCGGGTGCGGCGGTCCAACGAGGCCGCCCTGCGCGACCTGCTCGCAACCGAGGAAGCCTACGGCGTGGTCACCATCACCCTTGTGGCAGACGTCGCCCGCGCCTACTTCCAGCTCCGAGGCATCGACAAGCGGCTCGATATATCGGAGCGCACCATCGAAATCCGCCAGAATTCGCTGGACATCGTCCAGGTCCGCTTCGACGCGGGCATGGTGTCGGAAGTGGACGTTCACCAGGCGCGTATCCAGCTCACCGGCGCCCAGGTCACCGTCGAGACCTTCAAGCGGCTGCGGGCGCAGACCGAGAACGCCATCAGTCTGCTCCTGGGCCAACCTCCTATGTCGATCCCCCGCGGGCTTCCCATCGATGATCAGATCTTTCCGCCCGAGGTCCCGGCCGGTCTGCCGTCGGAGCTGGTCGAACGCCGTCCGGACATTCGCCAGGCCGAGCAGCTGCTGGCCGCCCAGACCGCGCGCATCGGGGTCGCCGAAGCGGCGCGTTTCCCGTCCCTCACCCTGAGCGCCGATCTCGGGGCCAGTGTCACCAACGGGCTCGAGGCCGGCTTTCTGTCCCTCGGTCTCGACCTCTTCGGCCCCCTCTTTCAGGCCGGGAAGAACAAACGGCGGGTGGAGATCGAGGTCGCCCGCACCGAGCAGCTCCTCGCCCAGTACGAGCAGTCGATCCTGGCCGCCTTCCGCGAGGTGGAGGACGCCATGGTGGCGGTGGAGACCTACCGAGCCGAGCACGAGATTTTGCTGATCCAGGTGGATTCGGCGCAAGCGGCGGTGGATCTGTCATGGGCCCGCTACGAGGAGGGCATGACCAGCTTCCTCGAGGTCCTCGACATCGAGC
>JAOZUP010000105.1 GCA_029938595.1 Thermoanaerobaculales bacterium
ACGAGCTTGAAGTAGAAGCCTTCGGCCGCCATCAGCTCGTTGTGGGTTCCCTGCTCAACGATGCGCCCGCGATCCATAACCACGATGCGGTCGGCGCGCTCGACTGTCGACAGACGGTGGGCAATGACGATCACTGTCTTGCGCTCGAAGATCCTCACCAGAGCATCCTGGATGAGCTGTTCGGTGAGCGAGTCGATCGACGCCGTGGCCTCGTCGAGGATCACCACCGACAGGTCGTGGGCCATCGCGCGGGCGAAGGTCAGGAGCTGACCCTCCCCCACCGACAGATCGGCGCCACGCTCGCGCAGTACGTGCTCCCAGCCGACGCGTTCGACGACCTGATCGGCATGGACCAACACCGCGGCGTCCTGGGTCGCGGCGGCATCGACTCCCGGGTTGCCGAGATCGACGTTGAATCGCACAGTCTCCGAAAAGAGCTGCGGATCCTGGCGCACGCCGGCGATGTGGCGGCGGACATCCCGCGGCCGCAATCCCGACAGCTCGCGACCGTCGAGCGTGATGCTGCCGCGGTAGCCGGTGTATGAGGTGTCGAGGATCCGGGTCAGGGTCGTCTTGCCTGAGCCGGTGGCGCCAACCACCGCCACGACCTCCCCCGGCCGCACCTTGAGATCGATGTCGCGCAGCACGTCGTCGGCTTCGGGCCGGTAGCTGAAGCTGACACCGCGCATGACGATCTCCCCCTCGACCTCCGCCATGGGTTCACCGCCGTCGGATACGGTCGCCTCGACGTCGAGGAGATCGAGGATTTTCTCCAAGGCCGCCGCTCCCCGCTGCAGCATCGCCACCCTCGACGAGAGCTCGCGCAGCGGGCGGAAGAGACGGTCGAGGTACTCGATGAAGGCGACCAGCAGTCCGGCGCTCAGCGGTTCGATCGGGGCCACCGGGAACCCCATCCGAGAGGCCAGGCCTGAGCCGTACCACAGCATCATGGCGACGGCGATCGATGCCGCGCCGTCGACGAGGGCGTACATGAAGGCGTCGTAGACGTTGGAACGGGTGGTGATGCGGCGGAAGCGATCGTTGCGTTTGTCGAAGAGCTCCTCACTGTACTCCTCATTCCCGAAGAGCTGCACCACCTCGACCCCGTCGATCCGTTCGGCGAGGAAGGCATTGACCGATGCCAGGGCCTCCCTCACCTCGAGGAAGAGCACGCGCAACCGCCGTCGAATGATCTCGAGCACCATGAGGATTGGCGGCGCCAGCAGCAACAGCACAAGCGTCAACCTCGCGTCCAGCACCAGCATCGCAGTCAGGGTGCCGGCAATCATCAGCAGGTCGAGGACGATGTTGATGATCCCCATCGAGAACGCTTCACCGAGGGCGTCCACATCCGACGTGGCCCGGGTCAGCAAACGTCCGGCAGGCTGCCGGTCGAGGTAGCTCTGGGAAAGCCCGAGGATTTTCTGGTAGATGCCTGAACGCAGACGAACGATGCTGCGCTGGCCACCCCAGGCGAGAGAGAGAACATAACCACCCTCCAGCAGGTAGGCTGCAACCACGGCTCCCAGATAGAGCAAGGCCAGAGACATCAGACCGTCGGCCACCCCCGACACGATGTGTTCGTCGATCACCTTTTTGAGGATCCACGGCTGCACGAGGCTGAGACCGGCGGCGGCCGGCGTGAGCATCAGAGCCACGGCGAAAGTCCAGGCGTCCGGCCTCAGATAGGGCCACAGGCGGCGCAGCATCGCGACCTCCCTCACGATGCCACCTCCTCCCCATCGGCAGCGCGCTGACTCTGCACCATCCAGGTGTCGCGGTAAAGACCGGGCCGTTTCACCAGCTCATCGTGCGGGCCACTGTCAACCAGACGGCCGCCATCGAGAACCAGCACCTGATCGCAGTGGCGTAGGGCCGACAATCGGTGGCTGGAAATGATCACCGTCGGCGCCTCCGGGCGCCGCGCAAGCCCCGCTACGGTCTCTACAAGTTGAGCCTCGGTGTAGTGATCGACCGCTGACAGCACGTCGTCGAGAATCAAGAGATCGCCACCGCGATACAGACCCCGGGCCAGCGCTACCCGCTGTCGCTGGCCGCCGGAAAGCATGATGCCGCGCTCACCAACGACCGTCTCCAAACCGTCGGGGAGGATCTCCAGGTCTGCCTCGAGCGCCGACATCCCGATCGCCCTGCGGACCAAACGATCGTCGGGATCCTCCTCCAAGGCGACGTTGGACTCGATCGCATCGGAGAACAGAAACGGACGCTGCGGCACCACCGCCAGCCGCCGCCGCCAGCTTTCGAGATCGAGGGTCGTGAGGTCGGCGCCGTCGATAAACATGGATCCGCGAGGCGGGTTGTAGATCCTCGCCAGCAGGCGCAACAGGGTGCTTTTGCCACTACCGGTGCGACCGAAGAGACCGACAACTGCGCCCGCCGGAATAGTGGCCGTGAGCCCTTCGAGCACCAGCCGGTCCGGCTCGTCGGGGTAGGCGAATCGGAGGTCCTTGAGCTCGATCTCGGGACCATGCCCAACCTCGAGCACCCTGCCTTCCGCGCCTTCCGGCCGCTCGACCGGCGCATCCATGAGCTCGAAGATGCGCTCGAGAGCGGCCCGCCCACGCTGCACAACTGACATCATCCAACCCATCGAGCGCAGCGGCGGCAGGAAGACCGTGAGAAGCGCGGTGAACGCCGCGAGCTGGCCGACTGTCAGAGTTCCGTCGAGAACCATGGGACCGCCGACTGCAATCAGGACGAACATGGCGACGCCGCCGGCGAGCACGAGGAGCGGCAGGGCGATCGACCGGATCAGGGCCAGCCGCATCCCGGTGCGCAGCCAATCGCGGTTGCGCGCCTCGAATCGTTCGACAAATGCATCCTCCGCCGCGAAGCCCTGTATCGCCGCCATCCCCTGAAGGCTCCCCAGCACGTGCTCCGAGATCTCGCCGAGCTGCTCCTGGCTCCGCCGGGCGAGGTGGAAGAGACGCCGGATCCCGAACTGTACGAGGCCGACCCCGACCATGATCGGGAGCAGCACCATCAGCGTCAGACGAGGTGACAACGAGACCATTTTCCAGCCGGTCAGCACGATCGCGAGGGTTACGTTGACGGCCTGCAGGCCTGCGAAACCGACCAGGGTGCGCACCCAGGTAATGTCATTGGAAGCGCGGCTGACGATATCGCCGCGTTTGTGGGTTGCGTAAAAGGACGGCTGCAGGCGCAGCAGGTGAGCAAAGAGATCCTTGCGCAGAAAGTACTCGAGGTGGCGCCCAGGATTAAAGATCAGGATCCTCGACAGGCTGCGCACAACGACCACGGAAATTCCCATGATCGCGATGGCAGCAACGTAGCGGCCGAGGGGCTGGTCCGCACGCAGGGCGTCGATGGCGTGGCCGATCTGGCCGGGGATACTCACCGTCAGATAGTTCGTTACCCACAGGAACAGCACACCGGCGAGGTAACTCCACCGGTAGCGCCAGGCGTAATCCCGGAGCAACCGCAGGATCGGCCGCTTCGTGACACGGTCAGTCGAATCGTCGTTCTTCTTCACTTCCACGCACACTCTAACCCGCGCACATCCTCGCATGTTTCCGGCCACTCGTGTTCGCAGCCTGCCAGCGGAGAAATCGGTATCGGTATCGCTATCGGTATCGCTATCGAAAGGCCGCATCGACGGAGATTCATTCGATAGCGAAAGCGATTCCGATAGCGATAGCGACAAACGCCAGTGGACCACATCCCCCTTCCGCGATAGGCTCCCATCGAAGTTCGAAGAGGGGGTTAGCAATGCCCGAAAAGATGCCCGAGGTTCTGATCAGCGAGGAGGAGATCCGTGCCAAGGTGGAGGAGCTCGCGCGCCGCATCTCCGCCGATTACCGCGACGTGGATGATCTGATCTTGATCGGGATCCTCAAGGGGTCCTTCATCTTTCTCGCAGACCTCGCGCGCCGACTGACCATCCCGCGAAGTATCGACTTCATGGCGCTTTCAACCTACGGCAACGCCACCGACACCGACGGCGCGGTGCGGATGATCATGGACCTGCGCCGCAACATCTCCGGCAAGCACGTGCTGATCGTGGAGGACATCGTCGACACCGGCTACACACTGGCCTATCTGGTGCGCACCCTGGCCGCCCGGCAGCCGGCGTCGCTCAAGACCTGCGTGCTGGTGCACAAACCCGAGCGGAGCGAGGTCTACGCCCAGATCGACTACCTGGGCTTCGAGATCCCGGACGCATGGGTCGTCGGCTGCGGCCTCGACTGGGCGGAGAAGTTCCGGGCACTGCCGTATATCGGGGTTGTGCATCCGGAGGAGTGAGCCGCCCACCCACCCACCCCCGGAGATTTCGAATTTCGGATTTCGAATTTCGGATTTCCAACCCAACCCCCCACTGAATGTAGGTTCTTGCGTCCTTCAGGGCAGGTGGGAGCGCGTGCGGCGGGGGGTGCCATTTTTGATATTTTTCAGACTCCGCCCCTTCAAGTCATCGGAATTCTTCGGGCAAACAACGTCAAGGGTGCCGATGCCGATTGAGGGTGCCGCCCCTGTTCATTCACAACCCTGACTTGGCGTGTCATGATGGCGGAGTGAAACTCTGTGCGCAATGCAAATCCGAGGCGCCGGAGGACAGCAGATACTGCCCGACGTGTGGCGCGCCTTTTGATGCGACGACCTCGGCGCCAACGGCAAGCGGTTTGCAGCACGGACCGACGGCAGGCGTATCGGCTTCTTCGACTGAGCCGGTGCGCTTCATTCCCGGAACGATCGTCGACGGTCGCTACCGCATCGTCGGACTCCTCGGGCGCGGAGGCATGGGCGAGGTATATCGTGCCGACGATCTCAAGCTCGGGCAGCCGGTAGCGCTCAAGTTTTTGCCGCGTGATGTGGCTCAAGACCGCGACCGGCTCGAGCGGTTTCTCAATGAAGTGCGCAGTGCGCTCAGAGTGACCCATGCCAACGTCTGCCGTGTTCACGACATCGGCGAGGTTGACGACCAGCACTACCTCTCCATGGAGTATGTGGACGGTGAAGATCTCGGTTCGTTGTTGCGGCGAATCGGACGGCTGCCGGGGGACAAGGCGGTACAGATCGCACGACAGATCTGCGCTGGTCTCGCGGCTGCACACGAACAGGGAATTCTCCACCGGGATCTCAAGCCCGCCAACGTGATGATCGACGGCCGGGGCAGGGCAAAGATTACCGATTTCGGTCTGGCGGGGCTTGCCGAGACCATCGAAGGCGAAGAGGTCCGCGTCGG
The DNA here is from genome assembly GCA_029938595.1 of Thermoanaerobaculales bacterium. Lineage (GTDB taxonomy): Bacteria > Acidobacteriota > Thermoanaerobaculia > Thermoanaerobaculales > Sulfomarinibacteraceae > Sulfomarinibacter. Next base: position 5,225 of record JAOZUP010000105.1, read on the forward strand.
CACACCGCTCTATATGGCGCCCGAGCAAGCCGAGGGACAGGAGGTTTCTACCCGCAGCGACATCTACTCGTTGGGCCTGGTGCTGTACGAGTTGTTCACCGGGCGGCGTGCGTTCGACGCGGCGACTCCGGCTGATCTCAAGCGGCTGCACGAGGAATCGACGCCAACCAGCCCGTCTAGCCACGTCCCGGATCTCGATCCCGCCGTCGAACGGACCATTGTGCGTTGTCTCGAAACAGATCCCCTCAGCCGGCCCAAATCGGCCCTTGCCGTGGCTGCATCCCTCCCGGGTGGCGATCCGCTCGCGGCGGCTCTCGCGGCAGGGGATACGCCTTCGCCGGAAATGGTCGCGGACGCGGGCGAGAGCGGCGGTCTGCGGCCCGCAATCGGCGTGCCCCTTCTCGCGTTTGTGATCGTGGGTCTCTTCGCCATTGCCGCGATCAGGGACCGGTTTGCTGTGGAGGGATTGGTCCCGCTCCCGAAGCCTCCCGAAGCACTGGTGGTGGATGCGCGAGAGGCCCTCGAGCTTGCCGGGCACGGAGGCGTCCCAACGGACAGCGCATTCGGCTTCATCTATGACGATGACTATCTCGACCACCTGCAGGCGCAGGAACCCTCAGCCACTCAGTGGGATAGCTTGTCCACCGAGCGCCCGGCGCCGATCCACTTCTGGTACCGGGCAAGCCCGGAGTACCTCGTCGCCTCAGACCTTTTCTCCGAAGACGATTTTCAGTTTGTCTCACCGTCCGACCCGCCGTGGACGGTAGAGGGGATGTCGGGGGTGTGGCTGGATCCGCAGGGACGGCTGGTTCGCCTCAATATCGTGCCGCCGCCGTATTCGATGGCTGATTCGACAGCTGGTGCCGTGGACTGGTCGTCCCTGTTCGAGGCGTCCGGCTTCGATGCCGCGAGCTTCACACCAACGACCCCGAGAAGAAACCCCCTGATAACCTGCGACGAGCGGCTGGCGTGGGAGGGCGCCGATCTCGAGGCCGGACCGATTCGCATCGAGGCGTGTTCCTTTGCCGGCAAACCGGCTCACTTCGAGGTAGTTCCAAAGTGGCGATTGGACGGCTCCAGCTCCCGCCGGTCGTCGTCGTCATTCTGGAATGCCGTTTTCTTTTCCACCCTGTTGTTGGGGGTGGTGGTCGGCGGCACCGTGGTCGCGCGCCGCAACCTGCGGCTGGGCCGGGGGGATCGACGCGGCGCCCTGCGGGTGGCTTCCTTTGTCTTCTTCCTCTCGGTCCTCGCCTGGGTGCTGCAGGCGCATCACGTGCCGACGCTCTCCGAGATCGGCCTCTTCTTCGACTTCTTGGGATACGGCCTGGTGGTCGCCGGGCTCGTGTGGGTGGTCTACATTGCACTCGAGCCCTACGCTCGCCGCCTGTGGCCGAACGGCCTCATCTCCTGGAGCCGGCTGCTCTCGGGCCGCCTTCGCGACCCGCTCGTCGGGAGGGACATGCTAATCGGAGCGGCTGCTGGTGTTTTAACCCCGTGTTGGTGGGGAGTCTACCGGCTGGTTCTGGACCATTTTTCCTTGCCGGTGAATCTACCAAGGGCCGCCTCGCTGATCTCCCTTTCCGGTGCGGGAGAGATGATCGGCAACTACTGCCAGCTTTTCGCGATGGCGCTCTATATTCCGGTCGGGTGGCTCTTCCTCCTGCTCCTCCTGCGGGTCCTGCTGCGGCGCCAGTGGGCTGCGGTCACCGTGATGATGCTGTTTGCCGTGGGGACCGCGCTGCCGAGCTGGGCCAACCCCGTGATTGGCGGCGCGTTCATGGCGGTCGCTTTTGGCGTATTCCTCTTCGTGCTGATCCGGTTCGGGTTGCTGGCCGCGGCGTTTCTGGTCGTATACATGTATTTGGGCAGCCTCGTCGTGCTGACCCTGCACTCGTCGGCCTGGTACGCCGGCGGGTCGTGGTTCACCCTATTGCTCTTCGCAGCGATCGCGGGCTACGGATTCTGGATCTCCCTCGCCGGCCGGCCGCTGGTGGAATCGCATTTGCTGGAAGGCTGAACAACAGGTGGCCACGTTTGGGGCGCCACGTTCCGCATTGTTGCATTGTGGAGTCGGCCGCGTGGGGTATTGTGCGCTCCCTCGAGCGATCTCACCTGCTGCTCGCAACAATGCGTCAATACGAAGGGCACCTATCGGGAAGCGCCTTCGGAAACGATCAAAAAAAAGCAAGCCCGCGAACGGGCTTGTGAAGGAGGAGATTATCCGGTGCGTCCAAGAACAATGTAGATCCAGAGCCGCCACTGTGTCGTGATCAAGGTCACAAAAGGAGGTCTTGGGTTCATTTCCCCCTGTGTCATTCGACATCGAGAGCGATGCGGATGGCACGGTGGAGGTCGCCGAGGCGCTCGAGCGAGAGGCGCCCGACGTAGTCGGTCAACGAGGACTTGAGGAGACTGACGAGGGCATCGCAGTGAATGCTCGATTCGTGCCTGAGCCCCTCGTCGACGCCGATGTCAACCTGGGTAGCGAGGCCGTCCCTGCGGCTCATGACCGGCGCGCAAATGACGGTGGAGAATCGGGAGTCGATTACCGCCTGGCGGCTCACCACGACAAAAACTCGCGACCGCTTGGGGTCGCCACCCCCAGGGCGGCGCACCCGGTAGAGATCGCCCCGAATCACGGAGCGGCCTGATACGTGAGCACGTCGTCGATTTCCTGATTCAGCTCGTCGGCCGAGCGGTTCAGGATCTCGAGGTCACGAATATCACGGAGCTGTCGACGGTGACGCTCGATGAAATCGGCGACGGCCCGCTCGATCATCTGAGATCGATTGGAATCCTCATCGGTCATTTCGTCGAGCACCTCGACGAGCTCTTCACTAAGTGTGATAGATGTCTTCACTTTCATACCAAGAATATACTCTACGTGGAGTATTCCGTCAAGCTGGTCATTCCTTTTATTATTCTCCGGCCGCGGGTGTCTGACGGCCCCGCGGCCGGAGAATAATGACTGCTACACTCTCGTCGATGACGGAATCGACACTCGATCTCGAACATTCGCCTCCTGGACGGCAGATCTACTCGAACCGGACGCTGAATCTGCGGACAATTCGGGCGATCGGCTACGACATGGACTACACCCTGGTCCACTATCGAGCCGACGTCTGGGAGCAGAAGGTCTACGACCGATTGAAGGGGCTCTTCGTCGCCGACGACTGGCCGATCGGGGACCTCGAGTTCGATCCGGATCTGGTGATCCGCGGGCTCGTGATCGACGCCGAGCTCGGCAACATCGTCAAGGCCAACCGCTTCGGCTACGTCATGCGCGCCGCCCACGGAACTCGCGCCATGAGCTTCGAGGAGCAGCGCGAGGCCTATCGCCACACCCCGGTCGACCTCTCTGAGCCACGGTTCTTCTTCCTCAATACCCTCTTCTCGCTCTCCGCGAGCTGTCTCTACTCTCAGCTGGTGGATCTCTACGACCGGCACGTCTTCCCCGAGGTCCACGGCTACGAGGATCTGTTCCGGCAGGTCCAGGCACGGCTCGACGAGACCCACATCGAGGGCTCGCTCAAGGCCGAGATCATGGCCGACCCGGAACCCTTCATCGTTCTCGACCCACAAGCACCGATGGCGCTGCTCGACCAACTCCAGGCGGGCAAGCGCCTGATGCTGATCTCGAACTCGGAGTGGCCCTACGCGCAGAAGATCATGTCCTACGCCTACGACCGGTACCTCGGCCCCGACCGCACCTGGCGCGACCTCTTCGAGCTGGTCATCGTCGGCGCCCGCAAACCGGGGTTTTTCAGCTACCAGCTGCCGCTCTTTTCGATTGCCGACGAAGAGGCCGGATTGTTACAGCCGGTAGCCGGACCGATCCCAGGACCCGGCGCATACCTCGGTGGCGATGCCACCAAGGTCGAGGAGTACCTCGGGATCTCCGGGGCGGCGATTCTGTATGTCGGCGACCACATTTTCGCTGATGTCAAGATGTCCAAGTCGAGCCTCCGTTGGCGAACTGCGCTGATTCTGCGCGAGCTCGAGGAAGAGCTGGCTGCGGTCGAGGCCTTCCGAGACACCGAGAAAGAGCTGGTCGGCCTGATGACCGAGAAGGTGGAGCTCGAAACCGCCCACAGCCGAGCAAGATTGGCGCTGCAACGGCTTCAGCTGGACTACGGCGAGCAGCCGGCTGCCGATCCCAAAGAGATCACCGCCGAGATCGCACGTCTGCGGACCAAAACCGAGGAGCTCGACGCACGAATCGCGCCCCTGGCGCGGGCGGCCTCCGAACTCGAGAACCCGAGTTGGGGCGCTCTCCTCCGCGCGGGCAACGATAAGAGCCACCTCGCCCGTCAGATTGAGGGATCGGCCGACGTCTACACCTCCCGGGTTTCGAACTTTCTTTTCGCTACCCCCTTCGCGTACCTCCGCAGCCGCCGCGGCACCATGCCCCACGACCCGTTGATCTGAAGGCGGCCATTTGCACACCGTCGCCGCCGTCAGCTTCCTCAACGCCCGACCCCTGGTCGAAAGGCTCGAGGACGAACCGGGTGTGAAGCTCATCACCGATGTCCCGAGCCGGCTGCTCGAGACCCTGATCCTCGGCCGCGCGGACGTGGCCCTGTGCCCGGTGATCGACTTTCAGCTCTCTCCCGATGAGCTGTGCATCGTACCGGTCGGCGCTATCGGCTCCGACGGCCCCACCCTCACCGTTCGGGTCTTCAGCCGGACACCGATGGAAGGAGTGCTGAACGTCCATGTCGATAGCGACAGCCACACGTCGGTGGCACTGCTGCAGATAATCTTCGCCGAGCTCTTCGGTCGCGACCCCGAAATCTGCGCCCTCGATTCGTCCGACGTCAACGGGTCAGACACCGCGCCTGACACCGTGCTCCTCATCGGCGACAAGGTGGTCCACGACGAGCCCGATCCATACCGCTACCCACACCAGCTCGACCTCGGCGAGGCGTGGAAGGAGCTGACCGGGTTGCCGTTCGTCTTCGCCTGTTGGATGGTACGGGCTGGACACGATCTCGGAGGCCTGCCGGAGACTCTCGCTCGACGCCGTGAGATCAATCGGCACCACATCAAAGACATCGTCACGGCCCATGGTGCGTCGTCGGGATGGCCGGAGGACCTCGCGGCCAGATATCTGGGCGAGATACTTCGCTACGAATTTGGTGCCCGCGAGCTCGAGTCCGTCGGGATTTTCTGGTCCCGCTGCTACGAGCTCGGCCTGTTCAACCGACTACGCCCAATGCGGCTCTACGACAATTCTCAATTCTCAATTCTCAATTCTTAATTCCCACCCACCCTCTCGCGGATCAGATCTTCGTGGCAGCTACGGCAGGAATCTCCGGTCACCTAGCCCGCATACCTCACCGGGTTTCGTAGCGAGGGCGGCGAAGCGCAAGTATCCGCTGGGATTGTCG
>JAOZUP010000487.1:0-555 GCA_029938595.1 Thermoanaerobaculales bacterium
TGGCGCTGATGAACGAGGCCCCCTCCATCCCGATCGCCAGCGCCTGCTCGAGCGCACCGTCGAAGGACGAATCACCGGTTTGGTTGCTGAAATCGGCGACCAGCACCGAGAACGGATCCGGCTCCACAGCAGGTCCCCGCAAACTGGCCAACCACCAGGTACCGCCGAGGAGCACCACCACCAGGGCCGTAGAGGCCACCACCAGGCGCCGGGTGAGCAGGCGGGTGATCGGGAGCGGGATGCCATCCTCGTCGAGACGGTCGAGATCGGCCTCGAGATCGTGGGAGGTCTGATAGCGCGCCTCCGGATCGGGGTCAAGACACCGCGAGATGATGCGGTCGACATCCTCCGGAATTTCCGGATCGATCGAACGGACCGTCGGCGGCGCCTGTTCCACCCGGCCGCGGAACTCGCTGAACGCGCTCTCCGCCTTTTCTATCCGGCGCCGCCCGACGAGTAGATCGTAAAAAATTAATCCAAAGGCGTAGATATCCGCTCGCTGGTCGACCGACCTGCCCATGAACTGCTCAGGCGGCATGTACTGGAGAGTTCCGC
>JAOZUP010000487.1:565-2966 GCA_029938595.1 Thermoanaerobaculales bacterium
TCGACGGCGCCGGCCTGGCTCTCCTCGGTCACGCCGGCCCTTTTCCTGGACTTCGCATCCACGAGGCCTTCAACCACGTCGACGCCGGTAGGCGTGGCCGAACTGGCGATCCCGAAGTCCATGATGTAGCTCTCGCCGGTGGACTCCTCGATCATGAGGTTGGCCGGTTTGAGATCGCGGTGCACCACTCCCGCCTCGTGGGCGGCATGGAGCCCCGACACGACGGGGCGGAGGATTCGCAGCGCCTCGCGAACCGGGACCGTGCCCTCACGTTTGAGGAGGGCGAGGAGATCCTCGCCCTCGATGAAGGTCATCGTGATGTACTTGACGCCCTCGATGTTCCCCAGATCGTGGATCCGAACCACGTTCTTGTGAGTCACCTGGCGTGCCAGCAGGAGCTCACGCTTGAAGCGCCGGTCGAGCTGCTCGGCCAGCGCAGGATCGGCCGCTACCTCGGGTCGGATTACTTTGAGGGCTACGGCTATGTCGAGCTCGTTGTCCCAGGCCTTGTAGACCGCGCCCATACCGCCGAACCCGAGCAGCTTGTCGATCCGGTAGCGGCTCCCGAAGGCCTCACCGACCTTGAGGATGGCGTCATCGTCCGACAACACCGATCCCACTGGTGCACCAGCCGAGGGAACATCGATCGTGTGCTCTCCGGAATCGATCAAGGTCGCATCAAGCTCGACGGTCATGTCGAACTCGGGTTGCATCCCGGCCGTATCCTCGGATTGGCCCGAGTCGGCATCATTTTCAAAGGCCAGCGTCTCGTCTCCCTCGACACTCAGGGGTGCGCCGCAGTCTGGACACAGGTCACCCGGCGAAGAAACCTCGCGAGCGCAGGACGGACAGATCATCGCCGGACCCTCAGCTCGATCCGTGCGGGCGCTGCGGCTCGGTCATCGAAATCAATCTTCAAGGGCATCTCCGAGGACATTTCACAGGTCTTGGCGCGCACAATCATAGCGCGCGCCACATCCTGCGGCCACTGCCCCACTGATTGAATTAGGAGTTAGGAATTAGGAATTAGGAATTTCAACCCATCCCCCATGACCAGTTCGTACCCGGGGAGACGTGAGCGGCATTCCTAATTCCTAATTCCTAACTCCTAATTCAACTCAGATCCATCCGTGGAGCTGCGCCAACAGAACCGTTGCGAGTGTCTTGCTGTCCCGGATGCGCCCGTCACGGCACGCCTCCAGCGTCTCTTCGACGGTCATGGTCACGATCTCGATCGCCTCGTCCGGATCTGGTTCCACATCGGGGGCGGGCTCCAGACCGGTGGCCACAAAGGCGTGCAGGACCTCGTCGGAGAAGCCGGGGGTGGTGAAGAACGAGCCCAGCTCGTGGATCTCACCGGCGCGCCACCCCGTCTCCTCGGCGAGCTCGCGCATGGCACATTCGCCCGGCCGCTCCCCGGGATCGAGCTTGCCCGCCGGCAGCTCGATCAGGATCTCGTCCGGCGGGTAGCGGTACTGCCGGACCAGCTCGATGCGGCCGTTCTCATGCAGCGGCAGCACCACCACGGCGCCCTTGTGCCGGACCACCTCGCGCTCCGCCTCGACACCGCTCGGCAGACGCACCCGGTCCACCTCGAAATCGAGGATTCGACCCTGGTAGATACGGTCGCCGCCGATCTTTTCCTCTCGCAGTCGGTCGTCTCCGTCCATATCGCCTCCTTCGGAAGAGCGCATCACGTTGCGACGGGTGCTTCAAGCTAATACGCCCGTGGAGACCATCCCCCACCATTTCTCGGGGCCGACCCTGGCATCGATCCTGCGTAGGTATCCAGGCGAGGAGCACATACCATGAGCCAGACAGCAACCTGCAAGCTCGTCTACTCGCCCACCCTGAATGATCTTTCCGACGCCGTCACCGATCGGATGGTGGACGGGTGGTGGCCCATTGGACGCCCGTTCGAGCAGGGCGAGCACTTCATCCAGGCAATGGTCCTCGATCCCAGGCTCGACGGAAATAGTCCGACAACGGACGACAACTGATCAGCGGAACCGCTCAAGCAACCCCGTCCGCTCGTTGAACTCGGTGATGCGCTCGTCCCATTCCTCCCAGGCGTGGAAGTGGGTGGTCCAGTAGTCGTCGTCGTACCACTGGGCATCGAGCTCTTCGACCGTCTTGCCCTGCTGCTCGACCCAGGTGAAGTACTTGAGGTTGTGGAGCCGCTTGCGGTCCCAGTAGCCGAGCTCGAGCATGTGGTCGATACCGGTGCCAAGGAGATACCGCTCATGGTCGACCGCCGCTGCTGTCGCCGAGTAGGGACCGTGCAGCTCGCGTTCCTCCTCGAGTCGTGAACCGTAGAGCTCGAGCGAGTCGGTGGCGACTGTGAAAAGCATGTCTTTCGGCCCCAACTCGAAGAAGCGCGCGGTCTTGATCGCGGTCAGCA
>JAOZUP010000488.1 GCA_029938595.1 Thermoanaerobaculales bacterium
GGGGCGATGCGCCGGTCCCGAAGAGGGAGCAATTCTGTTTAAAGCCCTCCAGAATCGCACCGTTCACATCGTCGTCGTTGTGGCCCAACAGCATCGGTGCAAAGGCTGCGTGGTAATCCGTGTACCGCGTGTCCTCGCTGTCCCAGATGTAGGCGCCCTTGGCCTTGACGAAGATCCGCACCGGTGGGTTGTTCCGATGGGATGAGCAGACCCCGTTGGGAAGCACCTCGATGTGTTTTGCGAATTGAGCCGAAGTCGAATCCACGATGACCTCCACAACTGTTGGACAGATTCTGTAAACTCGTTTTTTCTTCGTACTGATGACGTGTCCATTGGGGGAAAAGATGGCTGAATGGCAGCAGTACCTCGACGAAAACCAGCCCAGATTCCTGGACGAGCTTCTCGAGTTTCTGAGCATCCCGAGCGTGTCGAGTCTGTCGCTGCACACGCCGGACGTCCAGCGGGCCGCCGAGTGGGTGGCGGCGCGGATGATCTCGGCCGGGATCGAGAACGCCAGGGTGATGCCTACCAAAGGCCACCCCGTGGTCTACGGCGACTGGTTGCACGCTCCGGGCAAGCCGACGATCATGGTCTACGGCCACTTCGACGTCCAGCCGGTCGACCCGCTCAACCTGTGGACCAGCCCTCCCTTCGAGCCCGTGGTCAAGGACCGCCGGGTCTACGCGCGCGGCGCCAGTGACGACAAGGGCAACATGCTGGTCCCGATCCTCGCCGTCGAGGCGCTGCTCAAGACCGCGGGTGAGCTCCCCCTCAACCTCAAGTTTTTGTTCGAGGGTGAGGAGGAGATCGGCAGCCCGAGCCTGCCGCCGGTTCTTGAAGAGCATCGACAGTTGCTGGGGAGTGATTTGGTGATCAGCGCGGACACGGGCCAGTTCGCCGAGAACCGGCCGGCCCTCATTGTCGCCTTCAGGGGTGTGTGCGGTCTGCAGATAGACGTCGTCGGTCCGAGGGCCGACCTCCACTCGGGGGTCTACGGCGGTGCCGTGACCAACCCAATCCACGCGCTCGCCCACATACTGGACTCCATGCACGACGCCGACGGCCGGATTACGGTGGACGGTTTCTACGACCAGGTCATTCCCCTCACCGACGGCGACCGCGAACAGATCGCAGCGGTTCCCTTCGACGAGGCGACCTACAAGGAGCGGCTCGGGATTGACGAGGTTTTCGGCGAGGCCGGTTACACAACCAACGAGCGGGCGTGGGCGCGGCCAACGCTGGAGATCAACGGCGTCTGGGGTGGGTTTCAGAATGAGGGCATGAAGACCGTGCTGCCGTCGGAGGCGCACGCCAAGATCACGTGCCGGATCGTGGCCGACCAGGAGCCTGCCAAGGTCCTCGAGGCGATCTCCCGGCATGTAGGGCGCAACGCACCGCCCGGTGTGAAGGTGACGACGACACCGTTCGAAGGCAGTTCGCCGCCGTACCTGATCCCGGTCGACCACCCGGGGAACAAGATCGCCCACACGGTCCTCGAGGAGATGTACGGCGAGGCGCCGTTCTACATGCGGGTGGGCGGAACGCTGCCGATCACCAGTCTGTTCCTGAGCATCCTGGGCGTCTATTCGGTGGCATTCGGCTTCGCGCTCGACGACGAGAACTTCCACTCGCCCGACGAGTTCTTCCGATTGGCCAGCTTCGAGAAGGGACAGCGGGGCTACGCGATGCTGCTCGAGCGGCTCGGCGAGCAGGGGATCTGACGCTGACTTAACCTCATCTCGACTCGGACGGTGGACCGGGAGGCGATCCCCACGGAGTGGAAGGATGGGCTGCCCGAGTTCTCTGACCATGTGAAGAACCCCTACAAGCCGGTGCCGTGGGAGATCAAGGAGAAGGAGCTCACAGTCCCTCCTTGATGCCCAGAGTCTTGTTGACAAGAGGGTTCGGGCCATAAATCTCGAAATCTCGATAGCCCAATGATTCGGATTTGGTTTCCTCCCCCGACGCCACACGAATGATCATCCGGAAGATCTCCTCGCCGACCTGTGTGATCGAACGTTGGCCCGTAATGATGGCCCCCGCGTTGACGTCCATATCGTCTTCCATGTGATCGAAGGTCCTCGGATTCCCCGTGACCTTGATGACCGGCGCGGTCGCGTATCCGACCGTGGAGCCCTTACCCGTGGTGAAGATCACGACCTGTGCGCCGGCGGCCACCATGTGGGTCACTCCATGAACATCCGCCCCCGAGCCGTCCTGCAGGTACAGACCCGGTCTCCGCGGTCTTTCCAGCACTCTCATGCTGTTTTCCAGAACGCCGCAGATCGGTGTCGACCCGCCCTTCTGAATCGCACCCAGAGACTTCTCCTCGATGGTCGTCAATCCCCCTTCGACGTTGCCCGGTGACATCCAACTCGGCTCGATGTCCAGCGCCTTCCACCTCGTTTCCTCGTTCGAGACCATCCGGTTGATTCGATCCCTGACCTCAGGGTTGACGGCCCGCCGGGTCAGGATGTGTTCAGTACCGATCATCTCTCCGGGCTCGGTGAAGATGGCCGTCCCTCCCGCGTCGATAAGCATGTCGACGGCTGCGCCCACCGCCGGGTTCGCCGCGATTCCCGAAGTGGCATCTGAACCGCCGCAGTCCAAGGCGAGCGTGAGGTGACTCAGTTCGACCTCGTCCCTTTCGAAGCCCTTGGTCTCCTCCACCATCTCCCGTACGATCTCCGCGCCCTTCCTCACCGTCTTGACGGTCCCGCCGGTCTCTTGGATGACCAGAGAGACAACAGGTTTAGGAGCGGCCGCCAGCCGGTCCGTCAATTCTCTCGCCTTGAGCACTTCGCACCCCAGGCCCAGCACCAACACCCCCGCCACGTTGGGGTTCTCCGCAATGCCGACCAGGTTGTTGATGACTTGCCCCTGGTATCGTGGCTCCGGGCCGGGCTCATCGAACCCGAACGGATGACTGAGGGTCACGACGCCGTCCACCCGATTGGCAATCA
>JAOZUP010000106.1 GCA_029938595.1 Thermoanaerobaculales bacterium
ACCATGATGACGAGGGCAACCACGGCGGCGAGGAAGAGATCGGGGGTTATCCGGCGGAGCCAGTCTTTCATCGTCTCATCGTCCTTTCTCGAACTCCGCCCATACCAGTGTCGCATCAACCACGGAGTTCATCTGTGATTGGTGTTACGGCGGTTCGCCGGTTACCGTTGAGGTCAGTTTTGAATTATTGAGTTACGGACACCGTCCCGTAACACCCATCGGTGGATGGTAACGTTCAACGTTCAACGTTTAACGTTTTAACGTTCGGGGTCCCTGCCCCTCTTCTCCTCTTCCCCTTTTCCCCTCTGCCCACCGTCATTCTGCTATCCTCCGCCCCATCAAGCTGGCCTTGTTTGCCGGTCCGGGAGCGTCCATGCAACACGAGCTCATCCTCATCCTCGATTTCGGCTCGCAGTACACGCAGCTGATCGCGCGGCGGCTGCGCGAGCTCGGCGTCAAGACCTTGATCGAGCGAGGCGACCTGGGCGTACGGGATTTCCGCGACGCGGCGCCGATCGCCGTGGTGCTCTCGGGCGGCCCGGCGAGCGTGTTTGAAGACGGCGCATTGCAGGTCGATCCGGCGGTTTTCCAGCTCGGCGTGCCGGTGCTCGGCATCTGCTACGGACACCACCTCATGGCTCGCGACCTCGGCGGTGAGGTGCGGTCCTCCGATCGACGCGAGTACGGGTTGGCGGAGCTCGAGGTGGTTGAGGAAGAGCCGGTGTTTCGAGGCGTTCCGAAACTGCAACCGGTGTGGATGAGTCACGGGGATCTGGTGGGCGAGCTGCCCCCGGGATTCGAGATTCTGGCGAAGACGCCGACCACAGCAGTGGCGGCCATGTACGATCCGGACCGCCGCTTCATCGGCCTCCAATTCCACCCCGAAGTTCGGCATACCCGTCACGGCACCGAGATCCTCGAGCACTTCATCGAGCTGGCCGGCGCCCACCGCGACTGGAACCCGGCCGCCCTCCGCCACGAGCTGGTCTCCGATCTCGAGCGGTCCGTCCCCGATGGCCGTGTGATCTGTGGCGTATCTGGCGGGGTCGACTCGTCGGTGACCGCGATCCTGTTGCGCGAGGCCGTCGGCGAACGGCTGGTTTCTATTTTTGTCGATACCGGTCTGCTGCGAAAGAACGAAGGCGACACGGTCGCGCGTCGCTTCGCCGAGTTCGGGCTGGATCTCGATAGGGTCGATGCGGCGGAGCGCTTCTTCTCGGCTCTTTCGGGGGTCGACGACCCGGAGGAAAAGCGCCGGATAATCGGTCGCGAGTTTGTCGCAGTCTTCGAGGAGGAAGCGACGCGTTTCCCTGATGCCCGGTATCTGGCGCAGGGAACGTTGTACCCGGACGTGATCGAGTCGTCCGGGGTTCGCGGGACCGCGGCGGTCATCAAAACTCACCACAACGTAGGAGGACTCCCCGAGAGGCTCGGTCTCGAGCTCGTGGAGCCCTTGCGCGACCTCTTCAAGGACGAGGCCCGCAAGGTGGGGGAGGAGCTTGGTCTCCCGCACGAATTCGTGTGGCGGCACCCATTTCCCGGACCCGGGCTGGCGGTTCGGATTCTTGGTGCGGTCGATCGAGTCCGCGTCCGGACCCTGCAGGAGGCTGACGCCATCCTCATCGAGGAGATCCGGGCGGACGGTCTCTACGACGAGATTTCACAGGCGCTGTGCATTCTCTTGCCGGTAAAGAGCGTCGGCGTGATGGGGGACTCCCGGACCTACGAGAACGTGCTTGCGGTACGGGCGGTGACCACCACCGACTTCATGACCGCCGACTGGTACCGCTTCCCGCCCGAGACCCTCGATCGGATCGCCCGCCGAGTGGTCAACGAGGTTGCAGGGATCAACCGGGTCGTCTACGACGTGACGTCGAAGCCTCCCGGGACGATTGAGTGGGAGTAGGTTCTATTCTCCAGTTCGCGCCTGGCGGGCGCGAACTGGAGAATAGAAATGACGGATCGGTCATAACCGAGTGTCGTAAATCGGCAAAGGGGTGCCTGGCACAGGAACGGTAACGCGTTCCTAAGCTCCGGATTCGTGGTGCCGGCAGGTGAGCTTGACTACTCCGGAGTCGGCACTGGTTTCACGGGTCGGTATGAGAGCTCCGGCCGGTTCTTGCCGGTCTTGACATCGTACCTCCTGAGCATGCTCAGGGTCTCGTTCCAGAGTGCCTCCGACTCGGCGCCGACCTTTTCCATCGCGTTCTCGACCCTAGTCCAAAAGACGGCCGGGCTGGTCGCCTGCTCGACGTAGATGTAAAGCGGCATCTCGGTGCCGAGATCGCCCTGCCATGTGTTCCAGCCGAAAGGCACTTCCTTGGCTGTGAACAGAGTGACGAATTCCTTGAAGTTCTTCTCGAACGCCCGCTCCTTACCCGGCTTGACATAGCAGTAACCCCAGAGAAGGTAGTTGCTCTTGTCAGGATCATAGGGATGCTGCTCAGGCATGTAGGAGAGGTCGGGACGGGAGCGCGAGAGCATGAAGCGGTTGGTTTCGTAGGAGCCCGAGATCTGTTTCTCCATCTCTTCGTACTTGTCCCAGCCCCAGGATTCGAGGAACTTCATCCAGCTCTTGTAAAGAGCGTCGACGTCAGCGAGATCCTTGATCGGGTAAACGTTGTAGTAGTGATAGTCATCGGTGGCGTAGGCCTCGAAGGAGTACGGGAAACCGTGCTCGGCCAAGACGGTGGTGAACCCCTTGATAGCGGCCTCGTAGGCTGCAACCCCGTCCGGTTTGACCGTCACCTCTTCAATGAAATAAAGCTTTCCCTCCTCCTTCTCCCCGGCCGGCACCAGGGAAACCACTCCGAAAGTGCACGCCACCAGCACCGCGAACGACACAATCCAGGTACCACGTCTCATCGCAGATCCTCCTTCTCGATTTTCCTCACAGCTGTTGACAAGGAAGAAGATATGACCTGAGAGACTAAGTGTCAACCAAAGGGGCCTGGCACCGATTCTGACGGGTGCCACCCGATGGGTGCTCACCCTTCGCATTGTTGCACTGTGGTTGAACTAGCCCGCATATCTCACCTGGTTTCGGCGTGATGGCGGCGAGGTGGCGTGCCCAGTCGGGTTTTCGACCCAAGGGGCGGGGAGGTGTAATCGGGTCGGGAAATCATCCCCTTTCCGGCTTGCGGTTCTGGCACCGCAGGTATAAATTAATACTCGCCTCGACACGGGTAACCCCGGGGGCACAAAGCCACGGGTCCTCGCCTGACCCGAGACAAGACCGCCGGGCTGGCGAAGGCCAACGGAGTGATAGCCGCGCCACTTTGGATTCTCCGATTCGGAGGTACGTTATGGCCCAGCGATCTCTGTCAACCCTTCCAACGATGCTCTTCAACCTGGCCGCTCTGGCTCTGCTCTCGCCTCCGGCGGTCGCTCAGGTGCCGACCGTGCTGACGGTCGGGCCCGCCGGCACCTACGCCAACATCCAAGACGCGATCGACGTCGTTGTCGTCGGGCAGGACACCGAGATTCGCGTGCAGGGCCTTGAAACATACACGGAGAATCTCTCGATTTCCGCGAGTTTCACGAGCGGAAGCATCCTGCTGTCAGGAGGGTGGGAAAGCACATTTAACATTCACAACGACGACCCCGAAGACACGGTTATCGACGGAGATGGGAGCGGGGTTCTCGACATTTCAATCGGCGGCGGCTCCTTGGAGGTCAGGGCCTTCACACTGACCAATGGCTTCGCCACTCAGGGCGCAGGAGTCTTCATCATGCCCAGCGGCGACGCCGTGGTGACCCTGAACAAGATCCTCGTGGTCGAGAACACAGCGGCGAGTGCAGCCGACGCCCTCGGTGGCGGTCTATGGGCCATCCTCAGTGGATCCCAAAGGCTGGAGATTCGTGACAGTGATTTCTTTTTGAATCAGGCCGGGAGCACCGGCGGTGACCTGGCGCTCGCCGGGGGCGTGGGCATCAACGCGGCAGGCGACTCGCGCGTCGTCATCGACGAAATGGAGGTCGTCGAGAACCACATCCAGTCTTCCGGAGCTGATATTTCCGGCGGTGGCCTCTTTCTACAGATTTCGGAAACTGCCGAGGCGGACCTGCAGGGCATCTTTATGAGTGGCAACACCGGCGACAGCGGTTCCGGCGACGTGTCAGGTGTCGGAGGTTGGTGGTCGACCAGTGACTCCGCCGTTCTGCGAGTGGAGCGAGTGGGCTGTGTTTTCAACGCAGGGGTCGGTGGCGACACCGGCCCGCAGATCAGATCGACGCATTCGGGGCTGTCGACCGTGAAGATGACAGAAATCGGCGTTGCTCAAGGCGAAGCCGATGGCCTCAGCCTCGATGCCAGCGGCTCGAGCACCGTCAATCTGGTCAATCTCACCGTAGTGGACCACGTGGGGACTGGTCTGGAGCTGATGAAGATCGGAGGAACGGCCACACTGACCCTGTACAACACCATTGCTTTCGGCAACGGCGTGAACTTCTCGGACTTCGGTACCGGAGTGGACAGGGGATCCAACCTGATCGGTGTCGATCCGCTATTTATCGACCCTTCGGAGCTTGACTACCATCTGATGCCAGGATCGCCGGCCTTCGACGTTGGCGACAACACGCCGCCAGGAGGCCTCGGTTCGACCGATTTCGACGAACGGCCACGCATCGCCGACGGCACTGTCGACATCGGAATATTCGAGGGGCTCATCGTCATCCTGATCGACGGATTCGAGTCGGGCAACACCTCGGCCTGGACGAACACAGTGCCCTAGGTAGCCCGTTCTCGTCCAGAAACGGCGCTTTTTTAGCAATTTCGTCGTCAGACTGCGAATTCCCTCGTGCGGACGGATCCCGTCTCTCCTACCGCACTCGGGTATGGGGAGTGCTGTGGACGGTGACGGAGACAACCTGTCCGTCGTCGTCAACCCCGAAGACCCATCTCTCACCGAGGCTGTCGTCGTCGCTTCTCACCCTCCGGAAGACATGGCCGTCGACGTGCTTCAGCGGCGAAATCCAGTCATCGGGATCGATCGCACGGCTCGTCAAATCCACCGCCGCAAGACCGTCCTTCCAGCGGACGACGCCCTCGCGACCCCACACCGAATCGTAGACACCGACGTAGCGGTCGAAGGCGGGGTTGGGTTCCGGGTGATCCGCCGAACCCTTGCTCGCGGCCTTGACCGCAGGACCGAGCAGCGCCGCCGCCTTGCGCGCGTAGAGCGAGTGGTTCGATCCGATCGCATTGGTCAACACCACGATCCCCAGCTCCTCCTTGGGGAGAATGGCGAACTCGGTGTAGTACCCAGGACACCCCCCGCCGTGCCGAACCCACGTCGTGTCATCCCGCTTCACCACCGAGAACCCCAGACCCCACGTGGTCTTCCAGTCGGGATCAACCCAGTGGACCCGTTGCATCTCGCGCAAAGTCGCGGCTCGCAACACCGTGTTGCCGCCATCGGCGCGCAGGCCGAGCTGCCAGCGGGCAAAGGCGGCGAGATCTGCGGCGGTTGATGCCATGCCGGCAGCCGGCCCGATGCCTTCAACGTCGAAAAGCCTCAGCCGTTCGCGGTCCGGGCTGCCGCGGCGGGCGGAAAAGCCGGCGGCCAAACGCCCGGTAGCATGGGCTTCGGGCATCGATGTAAAGGTGTCATTCATCCCCAGCGGACCGAGAATGTCCTCCTCGACGACCTCGGACCACGGCCGGCCGGTTTCGGTGGCAATCACCTCGCCGAGCAGCGCCATGCCCAGGTTGGAATACTGGAAGTACCGGCCGGACGGGTAGAGCGTCTCTTGCGAGCTCAGACGCTCGCGGATCTGCTCAGTGGTCGGAAAATCGAAGTCCGGGCCGGACCAGTAGGGCGAGTCTGACTCCCTCGGCAGCCCCGCGGAGTGGGTGAGGGCCCTTCGAATCGAGATCGTTTCATCGTCGGGGTGGGCGTCGGTCAGCGATGCGAACCATGCCACGGAGTCCCCTATGCCGTCATCGAGGTCCAACGCTCCTGCATCACGGAGCTGCATTACCGCGATCGAGGTGAAGAGCTTCGAAATCGAGCAGATCGAGTACAGGGTGTCGGCGTCTGCTTTTGTGCCGGTGGCCGGATCCGCGAAACCGATGCCGCCCGAGGCCAGCAGCTCGTTGCGGTGAACGAACGAGTACGACGCAGCCGGGACCCCGGATTCTCCGAGATCGTTCTCGACCCAGACCGTCCAGGCTGCCAGGGCGTCCTCGATCCGCGGATCAGAGGCAAGTGGCTGCGCCGGATCATCTGCTATCGCCACTCCCGAAATCAAAACAATCGCCAGAAACAAAACCAATCGACGCATGACCACCTCCATTATCTACTGCAGTCCGCGTCGCACGAGCAACGGCTCGATGCTCGGTTTGGCGCCCCGGAAGCGTTCGTAGAGCACCATCGGTTCTTCGCTGCCACCTGCGGCGAGGATGTTCTCGCGGTAGGAACGCGCCACCTCCGGGTCGAACAGCCCGGCTTCCTTGAAGGCCTCGAAGCCATCGGCGTCCAGCACCTCGGCCCATACGTAGCTGTAGTAGCCGGCCGCGTATTCTCCGGAGAAGATGTGGCCGAAGTACGGGGTGCGGTAGCGGGGCACGATCTCGGGGATGATGCCGATGCGTTCCATCGACGCCGCCTCGAAGTCCATCGCATCCTGCACCACGGGTTTGGTGAGCGTGTGCCAGTCCATGTCGAGGATGCTTGCTGCCAGGTACTCGGTGGTGGCGAAGCCCTGGTTGAACTGCTTGGCCCGCTGGAGCTTCTCCACGAGCTCGGGTGGGATCGGCTCACCGGTCTCCACGTGGCGGGCGTAGGTCGGCAGGACCTCCGGCGCGAGGGCCCAGTTCTCCATCATCTGCGATGGCAGCTCGACGAAGTCCTGCGCCACTTTGGTGCCGGAGAGGGTCGAGTAGCTGCCATCGGCGAGCAGGCCGTGGAGGGCGTGACCGAACTCGTGGAAGAGGGTCAACGCCTCGTCGAGACTCAGCAGTGCGGGTTGACCCTCGGCAGGCTTCGAGAAGTTGCAGACATTGACGATGATCGGCCGCACCTCGTCGCCGTTGTGCTTCCACTGCTGGCGGAAGTTCTCCATCCAGGCCCCGCCGCGCTTGCTCCCGCGGGCGAAGTAGTCGACGTAGAAGAGGCCAAGGTGCGATCCGTCGTCATCCTTGACCTCGAAGGTCCGCACGTCGGGGTGCCAGACGGCGATCTCGGGCTGCTCCTCGAAGGTCAGCCCCCACAGCCGGCCGGCCACGTCGAAGGCGGCCTGGCGCACGCTTTCCAGCTCGAAGTAGGGCTTGACCGCGGCCTCGTCGAACTCGTACTTCGCGGCACGGAGCTTCTCGGCGTAGAACCACCAGTCCCACATGGCGAAGTCGATGTCGTCGCCGAGGCTCTCCGCGAGGGCCTGGAGCTCGTCCCGCTCCACCGCCGCCCGCGCCAGGGCCGGAGCCCACAGCTGTTCGAGAAGCTCGTTGACCTTGGCCGGCGTGTCGGCCATGTTTTCCTCGAGAACGTAGGCCGCGTGCGACTCGTAGCCCAGCAGCAGGGCGCGTTCGGCCCGCAGGGCGGGGATCTGCGCGGCGAGCTCCCGATTGTCGGTCTCCCCGCCGTTGGCGGCGAGCTGGGTGTAGGCACGGTAGAGCTTCTCGCGGAGCTCACGACGCTCAGAAAGCTGCATGAAAGGCGTCCAGCTGGTGCGCTGGAGGTTGAATGCCCAGGCTCCCTCGTGGCCCTGTTCTGTGGCCCTGGCCATGGCTGCGCTGCGCACGGACTCGGAGAGGCCGGCCAGATCTGCCTCGTCCTCGATCAGCAGGGCTATGCCGTTCATCTCCTTGAGCAGGTTTTCGCCGAATTGGGTGGTGAGGGAAGCCAGCTCGCCGTTGATCTCGCGCATCCGTGCCTTGGCATCCTCATCGAGGTTGGCGCCGCCTCGCACGAAGGCCTTGTAGGTCTTGTCGAGCAAGCGGTGCTGCTCGGTGGTGAGCTGGAGCCCGTCACGGCTGTCGTACACCGCCCTTACCCGCGTGAACAGCTCTTTGTCGAGCAGGATGTCGTCCTGATGAGCCGACAGGCGGGGGTTGATCTCCTTGGCCAGCGCTTGCAGTCCCTCGCTCGAGTGCGCTTCGTTAAGATTGATGAACACGAGTTTCGTCCGGTCCAACAGCTCGCCCGACCACTCCAGCGCCTCGATGGTGTTGTTGAAGCTCGGGTCTGCGGCATCGCCGGCGATCGCCGCCACCTCGTCGGCGTGAGCCGACATCGCCGCCTCGAAGGCAGGCAGGAAGTGCGCCTCCTGGATAAGGTCAAACGGTGGCGCTCCGAAAGGCGTGTCCCATTCGCCGAGCAGGGGATTGGGCGCGGTGGGACCGCTCACATTGCACGCGGCGCAGAAGACGATTCCGACGGCGGCTGTGGCGATCAGCATCAGGGTTCCGTTGTGCATTGAAATACTCCTCAGGAAATTATTGAGGCGCCGCTCACGCCCCGACCCGCGCCGGACGCGGTTGCCCGGCATTCTACCCGGACCCAGCTTCGGCGCCAGGTTTTGGATGCTTAGGAATATTGCGTGTTCCCTAGTGCGTCGTAATTTAGCAAAGCGGTGCCTGGCACAGTTACGGCAAACCGGTGCCTGGCGCGGTTACGGTTATGCGGTTACGAAGGGCCCTGGATTGTTCAGGGTGACACTGAGGGATGGTCCTCCACGCCCACCCGGATTCCGGATTACGGGAAGACGTACGACCAACCGCTGAAGTCACCGCTTTCAAACCTATCGGCCATGACGTACTCCTCCGGGTTGAATTCGGAGCAGGCGATTCCCGGGGTGGATGTGACATTGAATACGTCCACGGAGGGATTGTAGTCAATGCCCAGGAGACCATCCTCGACCGCGGTCACAAAATCGAACTCGAGGATATTTTCGCCAGACGAATCTTCAATGCTCCCGGTGTCGAAGACGGGGCACCCAGTGCCCACAATGCCGGTGGAGATAGGCGCTCGGAGGAACCAACCAGATTTTCGGTCGTCACTACCGAAACCGTTTCGGTAGTCACGCCCAATACCGACGAAGGTATCCCCAGGTCCGAGGACGATGTCAACGGCAACGGTCGGCCAGCCGAAGCGGTAGGTCCGCCGCCAGACGATGTCGCCATTCAGATGGGTCCGCACGAACCAGCTATTCAACGCCGCTGATGCGGTCACCAAGTACCCGTCGTCAATGCCGACTGCACCATAGCCCCGAGTGTCAACCGATCCGCCATCGGTCATCACGATGGCCTTCTGCCAATCGATGAGCCCCGAGGCGTCAAGCCTGAGGAGCCACAGCTGATCGATATCCTTGTTGGGACCAAAAGTATCTGTCTCACCAACGAGGATGTAGCCACCGCGAGGATCCTGCGACACGGATCGGAGATAGTCCTTGTTGCCTCCGCCGATTTCTCTCATCCACTCAACGGTGCCGTCGCTTTCGAACTTGACAACGAGGTTGTAGTGCGGCAAACCGTATGGCGGGTAGTTACGCCACGCGAGTAAGACACAGCCGCCATCTGCAGTGGATGCGAGCGGTGAATACCCGATGCTGCTCACCAACGCATCGGCATTGCCGAAACGCTTCTGCCACAACGGAGTGCCGTCCTCCGTGAACTTTACGACATGCATCCAGTTGAAGTCATCGAGGAGCGAAAGGCCAGAGACGAAGTACCCGCCGCCCGTCGCCGGGGCAATGTAAAATCGATACTCTCCGGCCACCGTCCCGATCAGCCGGTGCCACTCGACCGTGCCGTTGGACCTCCACTTGGTCACCAGGACATCAACCCCGCCAATACCTCCGGCCACGGCAATCTCCGCCACCGTGACGCATCCCCCGTCAGGACTCGCCGCAACACCGCGCGCTACTTTGGGGCCGTCAGGGGCTTGGACGCCTCCCGTGACATGCTTGTCCCATCGCACCGAACCCGTCTCGTCGATTCGGGTAATTCGAATCTCGGTCGGTACGCTCGGAGGATTTGAACCCATCGTGCCGACGACCACCCAGTCACCACCCCGTACAGGGGCCGCCCCACGGAACCACTCGTCAAAGGCCGGGTTGACCTGGTAGATCCCGGACCACAACATGTAGGCAGACAGTATTCCTGGAATCGCAGCCAGAACGACGCAGATTGACACGACAAGAGGTGCACGGCGTGGCATGGATCATTCCTCCTATCTCGCGGGTTCGGAAATCGGGCATCAGTCCCTGACCACCATCGCGGGCGCGGCCTTCGCCGTCGACAAACTGCACAGCATCCAGTGTTCCGACGTATCACAGCTGCGTTCCGTTAGGCGCATGAGGTTGAAACCTTTCCCGTAATCTAATGTCTCAATATCACCCTGTCAACATTTGCTTGCTTGTATAACAATTGGTTGTTTGTTGATCTTGCGTCACGGCGGCATCTGTTTTCCGACTGGAAGAATGCCGAGCTGGAGCTCGGCGGTCCGTGCGCCGGGCATGGCGCGAAGCGACGTGCATGGAGCACGTTGTTTGGGAACCGGCAAGGGAAACCGAACCGGGAAGTGACTTGGAGGTG
>JAOZUP010000107.1:0-2480 GCA_029938595.1 Thermoanaerobaculales bacterium
CTACGCCCTGCCCGACCGCGGGTACCGAGATCTTAGGTCGTGGCTCGGCGCGCTCGATCCAGACGTGGTCCATGTCAACTGTTTGCCCCATCTGCGCGGCGCTGCTGCCGCCCGGTCTCTCGGACTGCCCGTGGTCTGGCACATTCGCGAGATCCTGCCTCCGGGGCCCCGCCGCCGATGGTTTGCCGGCCGTCTGCGGGCCGCCTCGACCCGGATCGTGGCGGTTAGCGAAGCGGTCGCGATGTGGTTGCGAGAGGAAGACCTGGGCGAGCTTGTGGAGGTCATCCACAACGGCGTCGATTCTCCCACCGATAATGTCGATCGGGAGACGGTGCGGGGTCGTTTCGATCTGCCATCGGAAGCCGTGGTGGTTGGCCTCTTCAGCCAACTGGTGGCCCACAAGGGTGCCCTCGATTTCGTGCGCGCGGCGCATATGGCTGCGGCGAGGAACTCCCATCTGCACTTCCTGATCGCCGGTTCCGGGCGGCCCGCCTTTGTCGGGCGTGTTCGCGGCGAGATCGCGGCCGGGCTGGCCGCCGAGCGCATCCGGCTGGTTCCACCGCAGGACGAGATCTGGCCCTTGCTCGCTGCAGTCGATGTGGTAGCTCTCACGACTCTGTGGCCCGACCCGCTGCCGCGGGTCCTGATGGAGGCAATGGCTGTCGGGCTCCCGGTTGTGGCGTATGACGGTGGCGGCGTGCCGGAAATGGTCACGGCCGGTAAGACAGGGGTGGTGCTCCCCTCGGGCAATGTGGAGGGTCTGGGCGCGGCGATGCTCGAACTCGCAGGGGACGGGGAGCAGCGCCGGCGTCTCGGTGATGCCGGGTGCCGACGAGCACGGCGCTTCTTCAGTGTCGAACGGCATGTCGACCGCATGGAGCGGTCGCTGCTCAGCGCTGCAGCATCGGGTTGATCACGGCCGCTGCCGGCCGGTGCTCAGGACGCGCAAGCTCCTCTGAAAGCCATGTCCGGAGGGCGTCGGGCCCTGGATGCTCGGCGAGAATCCGTGCCACCGATTCTGCGAGCGAGGGGTCGTCGGGGTCACGATCGAGACCCTCGATGAGGCGTTCGGTGGCCTCGTCCCAGCGGCCGAGGTCGATGAGGGCGGTCACCGCCACGTTGGTGGCGTCGGCCGGCAGGGAGTGGAAATTCTCGAGAATCGAGAGCTGTTCGAGGGCCGCCGCGGGCTTTCCGGTGTAGAGCAGGGCCGCCGCGTAGTTGTGGCGCGGCCGGTAGAGTTCCGGGCCACGCTCGGTGGCGTCCTTGTAGCACTCGAGAGCCGCCTCGAGCTCACCGCGTTCGAGAAAGACGTTGCCGAGCCACTCCCAACCGTCGGGACCGTCGGGGAAGATCTCGATGGCCGCACGGGCGAGGCTCTCCTGGTTGGAGTAGACGCGGAGAGCGTGACGCAGTCCGATGGTCTCGACGACCAGCACGGCCGCTACCATCAAAAAGACCGCCCATCGCAGGCGAGGTTGCCAACGCCACAACACCGTCGTCGACTGGGCCAGGGCGAACGCTGTAAAAGCTAGAGGAACATAGAGATAGCGCCCGAATCCTCCCCACCCCGGAACCGTCGCCACGAGGGCGATCGGCGCCAGCATCATGCCGGTGGTGAGACCGGCGGTGAGCAGCAGTGGCGCAGTCCGGCGCAGCGCCACTGCGCCGGCGAACAGAACGGCACAGACGGCGGCCGCGGTGAGGCTCGCGCCCCAGCCGACGGACGCGTACTCCCACGAGAGGTGGCGTATGCCGACTGGTGTCATGCCGAGCATGGCTCGCAGCCCGTCGAGGATCAGCACGGGATAGACCTTCAATGCCTCAAGCCGCTGGCCGCCATTGGCGCCGGTAGCTTGCAGACCGCTCAGGGCGAGCGACCGCAGGGTCAGGAACACGGTGGAGACAACCCACACCGGCACCAGGAATCGACCCTTAACCCGGCGAACAAGCACCAGGAAGAGGCTCAGCGCCGGCAGCGCCATCAACACGACCTCCTTTGCCAGCAGACCGGCAAAGAAGACGAGACCCGCTGAAACGGCTGCCAACCAGGCCTGGGCGCCGGTTCGCTGCTCGTTGCAGTGGCGGTCGAGGATCAGGGCGGCGGCCAGGAGACCGGCCGCTGCCAGCGGTTCCGGTAGGGCGGATGCCCACAGATAGGCCTCCGCGGTTACCGGGTGAATGGCGAAGAAGAGCACCGCAATGGCGGCCGCCGGTCTCGAGTCGAGCCACCGGTTGGCGAGCGTCCACAGCAGCAGGCAGACCAGCAGATGCGCCGCCAGCAGCGCGAGATGGAACCAGAAGCTGTCCGGCCCGTTGACCGTATAAATGGCAGCCAGGGCAACCATGAACAGCGGTCGGTAGGTGTCGACGCCGACCGCCCCGCGGCCCTCGCTGCCGGCCGACTGAACCACGTTGTGGGTGAAGTAGAAGGGGATGTTCGAGAGATCGCCGATGGTGGGCGACTCAAACGGGAAACCGAT
>JAOZUP010000107.1:2490-10535 GCA_029938595.1 Thermoanaerobaculales bacterium
GGGTGGGCGACTCCACGATCTGATTGAAGTCGTCCCACAGGAAGTCGGCCTTGAGCGCCGGAGAAAGAAGAACCGCGATCAAGACGAGCAGCAGCACGGTCTGTATCGCGCCACTTCGGGATACGGAGGCTCGGGCAAATTCCATCTCCTCCATTGTCGCAGTAACCTCGTTACGCTCAAATTTGTGTGCGCAACGAATTTGAAAACTGACCTCCTTCCTGCACTTCCTCCGCCGCGCTCCAGCTTATAATCGAATGGTGCCCGCGCCTCGGTCTTCTTCCCATCAACCTGGCTCCATGTGCGCCCGCATCGGCGTGGTGGTGGTGAGCCACAACTCGGAGGAGGACCTCCCGGTTTGCCTGACGGCGCTGACCGCGGCGGAGGGGGTCGAGCGTGTGGTGGTGGTGGACAACGCCTCGCACGATGCCTCGAGGGAGGTCGTGCGGGCCGTTGAGGACCCCCGAGTCATTCTGGTCGACGAGGAGATCAACAGCGGCTTCGCCGGCGGCTGCAACCGGGGATTTGAGGAGCTGGGCGACGATTTCGAGGTCCTCGCCTTCCTCAATCCGGATGTCGAGGTCGAGGCGGACTGCCTCTCGCGCTGTGCCGCGGTGCTGATGGCCGATCCGGGTCTGGCGGGGGTCGCGCCGCGTCTGATGCGAACCGACGGCCGGACGGTGGACACCGTCGGACAGGTTCTCAAGAGCTTCAATCTGGAGGTCGAGGACCGTGGTTACGGCGCTCCGCCGACTGCCGAGCTGATGCAGCCGCGCACCGTGCTGGCCGCGTGCGGGGCGTTGGCTGTTTTTCGCCGCTCCGCTCTCGAGTCGGTTGCAGAGGATCACGGGCCGTGGGCGCAGCACTATTTTTGCTTCTGGGAAGACCTCGAGCTCGGTTGGCGGCTGGTCAACCGTGGCTGGCGGATTCAAACCGTGCCGGAGGCGGTGGCGACCCACCGCCGGGGCGGCGGCGCCGCCACCGGCGGCGGCCCCTTGCGTTGGCGCAGACCACCGGAGCTCGAGGCGTGCATCCTGACCAACCGTTGGATGACCCTCATCCGCCACCTCCACCCCCTTGATCTGGCGCTACGCCTGCCCGTACTCTTGTTGTGGGATCCAGGTCTCGTGGCGGCGGGCGCGCTGCGGCGGCCGTCGCTCGCCGGGCATCTGCGTCGGCGGTGGCCGTTGGTGGTCAGCGAGTGGCGGGGCCGAAACCGATATTCCAGACGGAGGTTGCACGGGCTTCTATGACGATACGTCTCATCCTCGGGTTCTTCCTCGCCTACTTCCTCGCCCTGGTCGGTACTCCCATGGCACGCGAGGCGGCGCTTCGCTTTGGCGTCGTCGACCGGCCTGACGGCAAGCTCAAGGACCACGGCGAGCCGGTTCCATACCTCGGCGGGCTCGCCGTCTTCACCGCCTTTCTGCTGTCGATCGGCATGACCTTCGAGTTCGACGCTGAGCTGCTGGCGCTGCTGCTGGCTTCGACCATCGTGACCATGGTTGGACTGATCGACGATTTCGGCGCGTTGACACCGAAACCGAAAGTGATCGGTCAGGTGGTGGCGGTCTTCGTGCTCTTGAAGGCGGGGATCATGGTCCAGGTGGCCTTCATGCCGTGGTGGGTGCGGCTGATCATCACTATTCTGTGGCTGGTGGGGCTGTCCAACGCCTTCAACCTGGTCGACATCATGGATGGATTGGCGGCCGGGCTCGGGGTGACCGCGGCGACCTTTCTGCTGGTGGTGGCACTGCTCAACGGGCGTTTCGTGGTGGCTGCCTTTACGGTGGCGATGATCGGCGCCCTTCTCGGTTTTCTGCGCTTTAACTTCTTTCCCGCCACCATCTATCTCGGCGACTGCGGCAGCCTCTTCATCGGCTTGACTCTGGGCGCGCTGGCGATGGTGATGGACTACACCCGCTACAACCCGCTTGGCTGGCTGGCGCCGCTCTTCATCCTCGCCGTGCCGTTGGTCGACACCCTCTTTGTGATCGTGCTCAGGATTCGAGCTGGGCGCAAGATCTACTACGGCAGCCCCGACCACTTTCCGCTCCGTATCCGCCGCCGCCTCGATGGTTGGACGGCGGGCACTGTGGTGGTCAGCTACGCGGTGGCAGTAGTCTTCGGTGCGCTCGGGTTGGTGGTGCTCTTCCTCGACCCGGTGTCGACGCTGATCCTGACCGGAGTCGTCGGCGCGGTGGTGCTCGGCCTCCTTGTGTGGCTGGCCGCCGTGCCGATGGAGGAGTGATGGCGCCGGTCCTGATTGTCGGTGGAGGCCTGACCGGGCTGGTGGCGGCCGAGCGGCTCGAACAGACCGGGGTGCCGGCGGTGGTGCTTGAACGCGAGGCGGAGCCGGGCGGGGCGTGCCGCAGCCTGGAGGCCGACGGTTACGTCTTCGACTACACGGGACATCTGCTGCACGTGGCACGGGCGGAGACCGAAGCTTATCTCGCAGAGCTCGGGGTCTGGGATCAGCTTGTAGTCCACGAACGACGTGCGGCAGTGGTCATCGGCGGCCGGATGACACCCTACCCGGTGCAGATCAACACCCACGGTCTGGCCCCAGATGTGCGGCGGGACTGTCTGCTCGGCTTCGTACGGGCCTGGGCACAGGACGGGGGTGAGGAGCCCGCCGATTTCCGTGAGTGGGTGCTCGACCGCTTTGGCGAGGGCCTGGCCCATCACTTCTTCTTTCCCTACAACTCGAAGCTTTATCGCGCTGCGCCCGAGGAGCTGGGCCTCGACTGGGTGGGCCGCTACGTGCCGAAGCCGGAGCTCGAGGAGGTCATTGATGGGGCGCTCGGCCTGCACTCAGGCGCGGTCGGCTACAACGCCACCTTCCGCTACCCTGCCAGCGGGGGAATCCGCATGCTGCCCGACGCGGTCGCCCGGCGCGTGGACAATCTCCAGCTCGAGCGCGAGGTGGTGCGCATCCACCTCGGTGAGAGCTGGGTAGAGCTCGCCGGCGGCGAGCGTCTCGAGTGGCGGCGCCTGGTGTCCACGATTTCGCTGCCCGCCCTCATGGATTGCATTGTCGACGAGCTGCCTGAGGACGTGGCGGACGCCCGGAGTGCCTTACGGTGGGTGCGGGTTCTCAACCTCGCGCTAGGGGTGGAGGGCGCCGCGCCAAGTGATGAGCACTGGCTCTACTTCCCGGATCCCGAGCTGCCCTTCTATCGGGTGGGCTTCCCCTCGAACCACGGCGAGCTGGCGCCGACGGGCCACCACACGGTGTCGGTGGAGCTCAGCCTCGACCCCGACTGCGGGGACGTCGAAGATCTGGCCGGTGCCGCCGAAAAGGCACTGGTCGACATCGATCTGCTCGACCCGGCCGCGGTGCGGGTGCGTCGAGTGACCGTGCTCGACCCCGCGTACGTGGTCTTCGACCATCAGCGGCGCGAGGCGGTTGCTCTGCTGAGAGCTTTCCTTCGCCGGCAGGGTGTGACGTTGGCGGGACGCTGGGCGGAGTGGAAGTACTCGGCGATGGAGGACGCCATCCTTGACGGGATGACCGCCGCCCGCCGTTTGGCGGCCCCAGAGTGACGAGCTGCGACCAGATGCGGGCGCGCGGACGCGCAGGCGGGACGCCCGCGCCACAAGGACTCCGGGATGCCTCATGTTCACCGTGTCCGGCAGGCGGCTTGCCTGCAGGGGGCGGGTGGACGGAAAATTCGAAATTCGAAATTCGAAATCCAAAATGGGTGGGTGGTCATTGGTGAGTGACCGCATCCGCGTTCTGTTGGTGATCACGCGGCTCGAGCTCGGAGGTGCGCAGCGGGTGGTGCTGCACACCGCGAGGAACCTCGATCGGGAGCGCTTTGCAGTCGCCCTCGCGTGGGGGCCCGGGGATCTCCTCGACGACGAGGCGATGGCCATCCCCGACCTCGATGGCTTCCCGGTCGGCTCGTTAGTGCGGCCGGTCGCGCCGATCTCCGATTTTCGGGCCCTCGCGTCGCTGCGCACTGCGATTCGCTCCTTCCAGCCCCAGGTGATCCACACCCACTCCTCCAAGGCGGGCATCCTCGGCCGTCTGGCGGCGCGTCTCGAGCGGGTGCCGGCGGTCGTTCACACCGTGCACGGGTTCGGGTTCACCCCCCTCCAGCCGGCCCCCGTGCGGATGGCCTTCCGGACCACGGAGAGCATCCTCGCGCGTTTCACCGACCACTTCGTGACGGTTTCGGAAAGGGACCGGCAGCGGGGGATCGAGATGGGACTCTTCCCGCCCGGGCGGGCGACGGTGATACGTGCCGGGATCGATCTCGAAAAGTTTCGCACCGCCGCTAACGGTGATGCCGTGTGTGAACGCCTCGGGATACCGATCGACTCGCCGCTGGTGATCCAGATCGGAAACTTCAAGGCGCAGAAGGCGCCGCTCGACTTCGTGCGGGTGGCCGCCGCCGTGCAGAAGGAAATCCCCGATACATGGTTCGTCATGGTCGGCGACGGGCCCCTGCGGGGAAGGGCCGAGGAGCTTGCCCGCTCGCTCGGTGTTGCCGATCGGATGACCTTCTGCGGCTGGTGGGACGACGTGCCGGGGTTGCTGGCGGCGACAACGGTGTCGGTGCTCACCTCGCGCCACGAGGGCCTGCCGTGCTCGGTCGTCGAGTCATTGGCCGCGGGGGTGCCGGTGGTGGCGACCGCCGTCGACGGCACGGTGGAGGTGGTACGCTCCGGCGACAACGGGTTCCTCGCGCCGGCCGGGGACGTGGGCGCGCTCGCCGAGGGCGTGAGCACTATCTTGGCCGACGCCGAGACCCACAAGCGATTTGCGGCGGCAGCGAGCGTCGGTCTCGAGGCCTTTAATCACGACCTCATGGTGCGGCAGCAGGAGGAGCTCTACGGTGCCCTGGTCTGAAGAACCGCTCGTGATGGTCTGGGTATTCGCCTTTGGAGCCATCGTCGGCAGCTTCCTCAACGTGGTGATCTATCGCTTGCCACGGGACATCTCGATATGGCACCGGCCGCCGTCCTCCTGTCCGAAGTGCGGGACCCCCATTCGCTGGTACGACAATCTGCCGGTCGTGTCCTGGCTCGTGTTGCGTGGCCGCTGTCGGAGCTGCCGTTCGCCGATCTCGATCCGGTATCCCTTGGTCGAGCTCGTTTCCGGCGCGCTGACCCTGTTGGCATTTATGCGCTGGGGCCCCAGCATTACCGGGGTCGAGATCGTGATCTTCACCTGGATATCCCTGGCCCTCGGTCTGATCGACCTCGACTTCCAGATTCTGCCCAACCGATTGACCTACCCGTCGATTCTCCTCGGCCTCGGGTTCTCATGGTTCGGGGGCTACACCTGGTGGCTCGACTCGCTGGTCGGTGCGCTGGTGGGCGCCCTGCTGCCGACCCTCGTGATCGTCATCTACCGGCTGTGGCGGGGGATTGACGGCATGGGTTGGGGAGACGTCAAGTACCTCGCCGCCATCGGTTCGGTGGTTGGTCTTCGGGGTTGCGTCGGCGTTCTCGTCGTGGGTGCGACCCTCGGTGCAATAGTCGGGTTGGGGCTGATCGCCAACGGGAAGGGCTCGGGCAAGACCGCGCTGCCGTTCGGCACCTTCCTCGCGCTGGCCGTGATCCTGTGGCTCTACGCGCCCGCATCCTGGCTCGCGTGGAGCCCGCTGTAGGCCTCGACGAGCGCAGCCGCGAGATCGCGATCTTGATCGACCGGCACGGTGCGGAGATCGAGCACCACCTCGTCATCCTCGATTCGAGAGATCAACGGTAGAGTCCCGGTCCGCAGCCGGTCCGCCAGCTGCTGACCGCCCGCAATCCCGAGGCCGTAGCTGGGGAAGGTTTCCTCGGGCGTGGTGCCGCCACCCAGGGTGGCGCGGGTCGGGCGCCCACGGACCGGCACTCCTGCGGCGCGAAGGCGCCGCCCCAGACGTTGCGCACGTCCCTTGAGGCTCTCGACCGTGATCTCGAGCATGGCGTAGAGGGGAATCTCCCCGAGATGTCCGCTGTGGTGAGCCCGGAGCACCTCGTCCATCATTACCAGCGCCGTCTTGTCCGGCCGCAGTGCGCGGTAGAGGGGGTGGCGACCGAGTGGATCCACCCACTCGGGGCGGCCTACGATCAAACCCGCCTGGGGGCCCCCGAGAAGCTTGTCTCCCGAGAAGCAGACGACGTCCGCCCCGGCCTCGAGCAGCTGGCTGACGGTATCCTCGTGCGGCAGGCCCCAACGGCGAAGATCGTGCAGCGCACCCGAGCCCTGGTCGACGAAGAGCGGGATGCCGCGGGCGTGGGCGAGCCCCGCCAGCTCGGTCACCGACGGTTCGGTAGTGAAGCCGACGATGCGGAAGTTGGACTGGTGGACGACGAGGATCGCCGCGGTCTTGTCACCGATGGCGGCGGAGTAGTCTTTGAGGTGGGTGCGGTTGGTGCAGCCGACCTCGACCAGGATCGAGCCCGATGCCGCCATCACATCCGGCAGCCGAAACGAGCCGCCGATCTCGATCAGCTGACCGCGGGACACCACCACCTCACGCCCGGACGCATGTGCGTTGAGCAGGAGAAGGAGCGCTGCGGCGTTGTTGTTGACCATGACCGCGCTCGCGGCCGAGCAGACGCGGGCGATCCTGTCAGCGATAGGAGCGAGTCGCTGTCCGCGCCGGCCTTCGGTGACGTTGTACTCGAGGGCAAGGTATGATTTGAGGGATGGTGGAAAGTGTTGCGGAAGCGGCGCGCGGCCGAGGTTGGTGTGCAACAGCACGCCGGTAGCGTTGATGACCGAGGTGTAGGCCGCGTTGGAGTCGATGCGGAGCGCATCGAGGATTTCTTCTTCGAGGGCCTCGACTGCCGCTTCAACGGCAGCTGCCGATACTTCGCCGGCGTCGAGGCGGCTGCGGAGCCGCTCGACCGCCGCGCGGCACGCCTCCATGACAAGGGCATGGCCGTGGTCGGCGGCGGCGGCCTGCAAGGAGGGGAGATCGAGCAGGCGATGGATCGCGGGAATGCGTTGATAGTCGGGCGCCACGCGGGATATTCTATCGCACCGGCTGATGATGCGCTCGAACCGCCGGTATTTGGGAGGAACGGATGGAGCTGACCGATCAGATCGCCGTTCTCGAAAGGGCGCTGCAGGAGCACATCAGGAAGTGGGAGATGTTCTTCTCCGGCGTCGAGAAAACTCCGCCACAGATCGAGCGCGAACGCATCAACCGCCGGATCCGCTTTCTTTCCGAGCAGACCGTCAATCGCCGCGCCGAGCAGTTCCGGATCGAGCAGCTGCAGCATCGTTTCATGACGTACTCGATGAACTGGGAGCGGATGCTGCGTGAGCGTGAGGAGGGACGAAGGGTCCAACCCCACACCAACCCCGAGCTTCGCGCTCCAGCGGCGGCAAACGTTCCCCCGCCCAGCCCCGTAGAAGGGGGAGAGAGCGAGCCCCTCTTCGATCGCTATTGCGCAGCCAAGATCGAGCACGGTGTTGACGTGGGAGTTGACCGCAAGACGTTTGACGAGCAGATTGCCGCTCAGAAGAAGAAGATCGAGGAACGGCTCGGGCGCGAGGTGCGCTTCGAGCTGCGGTTCGAGGATGATCAGGTCAGGGTCGTCGCGCGCAAGATCAAGAAGGAGTAATCTGGCTTTGATATGGAACCTGAAATGAGTGATTCTCACCGGCGATCTGCACCAAGCTCTTGCGCTCTGGCCACTTGCGAAAATGCTCCGAATACCGATGGGTATGCGTCCGCTTTTCGCAAGCACCAGAGCATCAAGAGCTTGGCACATCTCATCCGGCAGAACCGCTCATCTCAGGTGGAACTCGACCGATGACTGATGACAGGAAGGGGCGCGTTTCACAGGAACAGCTCGAAAAGGAGCTGAAGCGATTGCGCGCGAACTTTTCCGAAAAGCTGCCGGCTCGACTTCATGCCTTGATCGAGGAATGGCAAGCCTTATATGGAGGTGACTGGAGCCAGGATGCCGCGCGTGCGCTTCACAGATCCGTCCACGGGCTTGTCGGCACCGCGGGCAGCCTTGGGTTCGACGGGATGGCGAAAACCGCCCGTCGCCTCGAGCATCGGCTCGTTGCTCTCCTCGAGGGAACCGAG
>JAOZUP010000108.1:0-3141 GCA_029938595.1 Thermoanaerobaculales bacterium
CTTCGCGATTCGCGAGGGCGGCCGGACCGTCGGCGCCGGTTCCATTACCGAGATCATAGAGTAACGAACGAATAATGCGCGGTCCGAAGTGCTCCCATCCCGTCGTACGCCCTGATCGCGTCGCTACGGGTGTGGTGCGTAACATTCTTCCGCGCAGGCCAGTAGCTCAATTGGTAGAGTCCCGGTCTCCAAAACCGGTTGTTGGGGGTTCGAGTCCCTCCTGGCCTGCCAGATTCGTTCGACTGGAGCCGGCGGCATGAATAGGTGGAATCGTTTAAAAACCTTTCTCGCGGAAGTCTTGGTCGAAACCAAGAAGGTGACCTGGCCGACGAAGTCGGAGGTTATCAACACCACGACTGTGGTGGTGATCGCATCCTTCATTTTCGGCATCTACCTGTATTTGTGTGATCTCGTCTTCTTGCTCTTGAGAAATCAACTGTTCGAAGTTTTCGGGGTCTTTTCGTAAGGAGCTGCCCTTCATGGCAAAGCAGTGGTACATCATCCACACATACTCGGGTTTCGAGGATCGCGTCCAGAAAACCCTCGAGCAGCGCGTCGAAGCGCTGGGCATGGAGGAGTTCTTCGGCGAGGTGGAGGTCCCGACCGAGACCGTCATCGAGGTGAAGAACGGCAAGAAGCGCGAGGTTCGGCGGAAGTTTTTCCCCGGTTATGTCCTTGTCGAGATGGAGATGACCGACGACGCCTGGCACCTGGTGCGCAACACCCCGAAGGTGACCGGGTTTGTGGGCGCCGGCAAAAAGCCGACGCCACTCACCGAGGAGGAGGTCAATCAGATCCTCCATCAGTCGGTGGCGACCCAGGAGAAACCGCGGCCGACGGAGATGTACGAGAAGGGTGAGCGCATCAGGATTACCGACGGGCCTTTCGCCTCGTTCAACGGCGTCGTAGAGGAGGTCAACCTCGATCGTTCGACGTTGAAGGTGATGGTCACGATCTTCGGTCGCGAGACTCCTGTCGAGATGGAGTTTAGCCAAGTGCAGAAACTCGTTTGAGGAGAAGCGATGGCCAAGAAAGTCATAGGAGAGATCAAGCTTCAGCTGCCCGGTGGGCAGGCCACGCCGGCGCCCCCTGTGGGCCCGGCTCTGGGGCAACACGGTTTAAACATAATGGACTTCTGCAAGGCGTTCAACGCTCGTACGCAGAAGGAGCAGGGGATCATCATCCCCGTCGTCATTACGGTCTATGCTGACCGCACGTACTCCTTTATCACCAAGACGCCGCCCGCATCGTTTCTGCTGCGTCGGGCTGCGGGCCTCGAAAAGGGCTCGGGAGAGCCGAACCGTCTCAAGGTCGGCAGGGTGACCATGGCCAACGTGGAGGAGATCGCAAAAACCAAGATGCCCGACCTCAATGCGGCGTCGCTCGACGCCGCGGTCCAGATCATTCTCGGCACGGCGCGGTCCATGGGCGTGGAGATAGGGGACACGGCTGGGGTGATTGAGATCGAGGAGCAGGAGGTGGCCGATGACTCGCAGATCTAAGAAGTACCGTGAGTCGGCCTCCAAGCTCGAACGGCGGCCCTATCCCCTCGAGGAGGCGATAGGGTTGGTGCAGAGTTCTGCGTACGCGTCGTTCGATGAAACGGTCGAGGTCGCGTTGCGCCTGGGTGTGAACCCGCGTCACGCCGACCAGATGGTGCGTGGCACCGTCGTGCTTCCGCACGGCACCGGGAAGCAGCTGACGGTGCTAGTGGTGTGCGAGGGACCGGCGCAGAAAGAGGCCGAGGGGGCCGGCGCCGACTTCGTGCTCTCCGGCGACGAGGCTGTCGAGAAGATTCAGGGCGGCTGGCTCGAGGTCGATGCCATCGTGGCCACGCCGGACATGATGCGTCAGCTTTCAAAGGTCGGTCGGGTGCTCGGTCCCCGTGGATTGATGCCAAACCCCAAGTCGGGAACCGTAAGCGCTGACGTGGCCGCTGCGGTCACCGACATCAAAGCCGGAAAGGTCGAGTTCCGGGTCGACAAGACGGCGATCATCCACGCTCCGTTGGGTAAGGTGAGCTTTTCGCACGAAGATCTCGTGGAGAACGCACGCAGCCTCATCGATGCCGTTCAAAAAGCCAAACCGGCAACCGCCAAAGGCCGTTATCTGCACACGGTTTACCTGTGTTCGACCATGGGACCGGGTGTGCAGGTCGACCTGGTTAGCCTCGAAGCGAAGTAGGAGGAGGCATATGCTCACGAAAGAGCAGAAATACGAGCAGTCACTCGAGCTCCGCGGCGGGCTGGCGGACGTCACGACGCTGTTCCTTCTCGAGAACAAGGGCCTCAACGTCAACGATGTCAATATCCTTCGGTCGCAGGTCCGGAAGATGGAGGCGACGTACAAGGTGGTCAAGAACACAGTCGTACGGTTGGCGGTGGAGGGGACCGAGATGGAGGGCATCACGCCGTTCCTGAGCGGGCCCAAGGTCCTCGCCTACACCGCAGGCGACGGCGCGGCGTTGGCCAAGGTACTCAAGACCTTCATCAAGGACCACCCGGAGCTGAGCTTCGAACACGTCTACCTGGAGGGACAGATCCTCGAGGCTGAGGATGCCGAGAAGATGGCAGATCTGCCGTCGCGAGACGAGTTGATTTCCCGGTTGCTGCAAATGCTGCAATCGCCGATTCGCCGCCTCGCGGTTGCGCTCAACGCGCCGCTCCAGCAGTTCGCGAGTGTGATCGGGCAGATTGCTGACAAAGGCAAAGAAGTTGAGGAGCCTCAGGAAGCTGAGGAAGCCCAGGAAGCCGGGAAAGCTGTGGAATCTGAAGAAGTTCAAGATCCTCAGGAAGCCCCGGAAATCCCGGAAGTTGAGGAAGTTCAAGAGCCTCAGGAGACCGCGGAAGCCCCGGGCGCTGAGGAAGTTCAAGAGCCCCAAGAAGCCCCGGAAATCCCGGAAGTTGAGGAAGTTCAAGAGCAGCCTCAGGAGACCGCGGAAGCCCCGGGCGCTGAGGAAGTTCAAGAGCCCCAAGAAGCCGCGGAAATCCCGGAGGCTGAGGAAGTTCAAGAGCCCCAGGAAACGCTAAAGAAACAAGAATCTCAAGAATCCTAAGGAGGATCTGACAATGGCCCAATTAGAGAAAATGATGGATGAGATCAAGGGGATGACCGTTCTCGAGCTCAACGAGCTCGTGAAGG
>JAOZUP010000108.1:3241-10483 GCA_029938595.1 Thermoanaerobaculales bacterium
ATGATGGATGAGATCAAGGGGATGACCGTTCTCGAGCTCAACGAGCTCGTGAAGGCTCTCGAAGATGAGTTCGGCGTGTCCGCCGCGGCTGCGGCGCCGATGATGATGGCCGGCGCGGTCCCCGGTGCTGCCGGTGCTGAGCAGGCCGAGGAGCAGACCGAGTTCGCCGTTCAGCTGAGCTCGTTTGGTGACAAGAAGATCAACGTCATCAAAGTCGTGCGCGAGGTCACCTCGCTCGGGCTGAAAGAGGCCAAGGAGCTCGTCGAGAGCGCGCCCACCAATGTCAAGGAGGGCGTCAACAAGGAAGAAGCCGAAGAGATCAAGAAGAAGTTTGAAGACGCCGGCGCTCAGATGGAGATCAAGTAACGCACAACGCGGACCTTGGTCCCTGGTTGTTGAGAGCATTATCTGATGACGCGGGGAGAGTCCGTCTCCCCCTGTCTGTATTCAGGAGGGAGCGTCCATGACCACGAGCCCCAACGGGCGGCTAAGCTTCTCCAAGCATCTGTCCACAATTCCGCTGCCGAACATGATCCAAGTGCAGAGAACCTCTTACGAGGAGTTTCTGCAGATGGATCTTCTGCCGGAGGAGCGCCTCTATAGCGGTCTCCAGTCGGTTCTGTCCTCGATCTTTCCGTTCACCGACTTTCGCGAGACCTGCGAGCTGCAGTTCGTTCGCTATGAGATCGGCAACTGGACCTGCCGCTGCAAACGCCTCGACGGCCTGAAACACCTGCGGCTGACCTGCGCTCACTGCGGTGCCAGCTTCAGGGCCGGCGATCCTCATGAGGAGTTGGTGGTCTGTCCGGAGTGTGGCAAGGCTAACAAGAACAAAATTGAGGTGTGCTCAGTCTGCGGCACCTCGGTGGCCCTGCGCCTCAAGTTCTCGGCCGAAGAGTGCCGTGAACGCGGGATGACCTATTCGGTGCCGGTGCGTCTCACCTTCCGGCTGGTGACTTTCGACAGCGAGGAGGACGGCAGCCGACAGGTACGCGACGTCAAGGAGGAGGAGCTCTACTTCGGCGAGATGCCGCTGATGACCGACACAGGTACGTTCATCATCAACGGGACAGAGCGGGTGATCGTCTCACAGCTTCACCGGTCGCCGGGCGTTTTCTTCACTCTCGAAGGGCCCAACGACTACCTCGCCAAGGTGGTGCCGTACCGC
This sequence comes from Thermoanaerobaculales bacterium, assembly GCA_029938595.1. GTDB lineage: Bacteria > Acidobacteriota > Thermoanaerobaculia > Thermoanaerobaculales > Sulfomarinibacteraceae > Sulfomarinibacter. The sequence continues at coordinate 4,410 of JAOZUP010000108.1, forward strand.
GGTTCGTGGATCGAGTTCGAGTATGACAACAAGCAGATCCTGTGGGTTCGTATCGACCGCAAGCGGCGTCTGCCCGGCTCCGTCTTCCTGCGCGCGCTGAGCCCGGAGCTGGAGACCAACTCCCAAATCCTCCGTGGTTTCCACATCGTCTTCGATGTCCGTCTGAGCGCCAAAAAGGACTCGGCAACATTGATGCTCGACTCGAGGATTCTCGACATCGAGACCGAGCGCCAGAAGGCGCTGCGCTTCCGCAAGGTGGCAGAACCGACACTGTTTGCCGGGCTGTCGCTCGACAAGAACATGCGCAAGCGGCTCGAAAAGGCGACGATGGACAAACCCACAAAGGTGGCCGTGACCCGCGACGACCTGTTGGGCGCAATCGTTGTCGACGACCTGGTGGACTCAGAGACCGGAGAAGTCATCGTTGCGGCCAACTCGAGGGTCACCGACGAGGTCCTGGCCGCCGCCGACGAGGCGGGCATCACGACCATCAGCCTCGCCTTCCCCGACTGGGATCCGGTCGGCGAGATTCTCCACCAGACCTTGGAAAAGGACACTGCGACCTCCCAGATGGGTGCGCGGATGGAAATCTACCGCCGCCAGCGCCCAGGCGATCCGCCCACCGAAGAGTCGGCAACGACGCTCTTCAACGGTCTGTTCTTCGATGAGCGCAAATACGATTTGTCCAAGGTCGGACGGTTCAAGTTCAACGCCAAGCTCGGTCTCGACAAGGAGCCCGGCCAGCGAACCCTCGACGTCGATGACTTCATGAATCTGGTTTCATACTTGCTGCGCCTGCACCGCGATCTCGGACGGGTCGACGATATCGACTCGCTAGCCAATCGCCGCGTGCGGACAGTGGGCGAGTTGATGGAGAATCAGTTCCGCATCGGTCTCGTACGGATGGAACGGGCGATCAAGGAGAAGATGTCGATTCACCCCGATATCGACTCAGCGATGCCGCGCGACCTCGTTAATTCGAAGCCGGTCATGGCCTCGGTGGACGAGTTCTTCGGATCGTCGCAGCTCTCCCAGTTCATGGACCAGACCAACCCGTTGTCGGAGGTTACCCACAAGCGGCGCCTGTCGGCGCTCGGCCCCGGCGGGCTCTCTCGAGAACGGGCGGGTTTCGAGGTCCGCGACGTGCACTCAACGCACTACGGGAGAATCTGTCCTATCGAGACGCCGGAGGGACCGAACATCGGTTTGATCTCTTCGCTCTCGTGCTATGCCCGGCTCAACCCGATGGGCTACATCGAGTCCCCCTACAAGAAGGTGGAGGGCGGGTGTGTTCTCGAACACGTGCAGATCACCCAGGTTGGAGACGCGGGTTTCGAGCTCGGCCAAGTCGTTCAGCGCGAAGACTTCGAAAAGACCAACGCCTCGGTCCGGCGTTCGAAAACCAAGAAGATCGAGGCATGGGGCAAACCGCATGCGTTCTACCTCCCCGCCTGGGAGGAGGAGAACCTCAACATTGCTCAGGCCAATGCGCGGGTCGACGACAAGGGCAATTTGGTTGACGACAAGGTGATTGCGCGATCCGGCGGCGAGTTCCTGTTAATCGACCGCGACCAGGTGAACTTCATCGACGTCTCGCCGCGACAGGTGGTGTCGGTAGCTGCATCCCTGATTCCGTTCCTCGAACATGACGATGCGAACCGCGCGCTCATGGGATCGAACATGCAGCGCCAGGCGGTGCCCCTGGTTCGTCCGGAGGCGCCGGTGGTCGGTACCGGCATGGAGACGGTCGTCGCCCACGATTCCGGGGCGGTTGTGGTGTGTCAGCGGTCCGGGGTGGTTGACAAGGTCGACTGTCAGCGAATTATCGTTCGCGTCGAGGATGAAGAGGGGGCTGAAGGGGATTTTGGTGCCGATATCTATCAGCTCACCAAGTTCCGACGATCGAACCAGAACACCTCCATCAACCAGAAACCGTTGGTCGAGGAGGGGCAACGTGTGGTCAAGGGACAGGTGCTCGCCGACGGTCCCAACACCGAACAGGGCGAGCTCGCATTAGGACACAATGTGCTGGTCGCGTTCATGCCGTGGCGCGGTTACAACTTCGAGGACGCAATCGTCATTTCTCAGCAGCTGGTCAAGGACGACAAGTACACCTCGATCCACATCGAGGAGTTCGAGACCTCGGCCCGCGATACAAAGCTCGGTCCCGAGGAGATCACCCGCGACATACCGAATGTTTCCGAGTCGGCCCTCGCCCATCTCGACGATGCCGGCATCATCCATGTTGGCGCTCAGGTTCGACAGGGGTCGATCCTGGTCGGCAAGGTGACTCCGAAGGGTGAGACTCAGCTCACGCCGGAGGAGAAACTCCTTCGCGCCATTTTTGGCGAAAAGGCGGGTGATGTTCGGGACGCCTCGCTGCGGTGCGCGCCGGGTATTGAGGGGGTCGTCGTCGCGGTGCAGATCTTTGCCCGCAAGGGCGTCGAGAAGGACTCTCGCCAGCTCACCATCGAAAACGAGGAGATCGAACGCATCCGCACCAACTCGGAGGACGAGAAACGGATCATTCTCGAGGTTCGCGACTCAAAGATCCAAAAACTGCTCACCGGCTCGATCGTGACCGAGGAGGTCGCGATCCGTAAGGGCGGTGAGGTTCTTGTCAAGAAGGGCAAGAAGCTGACCGCGGAGGCGCTTGGTCGGCTCAAGATCGCGCAAGTCAGGTCGTTGCCGCTCAAGAAGGCGGTCTTGCTCGACAAGGCGCGACTGATCATCCGCCAGGCGGAGTCCCAGGTTGAGGTCCTCGACCAGATCAACCAGGAACGGATCGAGCTCTTGCGCCAAGGGGACGATCTGCCTCCAGGTGTGATCAAACAGGTCAAGGTCTTCATCGCGATGAAGCGCAAGCTTCAGGTCGGCGACAAGATGGCCGGTCGCCATGGCAATAAGGGCGTGATCTCGCAGGCGTTGGCGGAGGAGGACATGCCGTTCCTTCCCGACGGCACCCCCGTGGAGATCATTCTCAATCCACTCGGTGTGCCGTCGCGGATGAATGTCGGGCAGATCCTTGAGACCCACCTCGGTTGGGCCGGTCACGAGCTCGACATGAGCTTCGCGACGCCGGTCTTTGAAGGTGCCACCGAGGACGAGATTCGCGAGATGCTCGAAAAGGCGGGCCTCCCCGAAGACGGGAAGAGCCTCCTTTATGACGGTATCACCGGTGACCCGTTCGATCAGAGGGTGACGGTTGGCTACATTTACATGCTCAAGCTGAGCCATCTGGTGGACGACAAGATCCATGCACGGTCCATTGGGCCCTACTCGCTCATCACGCAGCAGCCGCTGGGCGGCAAGGCCCAGTTTGGCGGCCAGCGTTTGGGTGAGATGGAGGTGTGGGCGCTCGAGGCGTTTGGTGCGGCCCACACCCTGCAGGAGCTTCTGACCGTCAAGTCGGACGATGTCGAGGGACGTGCAAAGGTCTACGAGGCAATCGTCAAGGGGCAGGTACCCGAGGAACCGGGATTGCCGGAGTCATTCAACGTTTTGGTACGAGAGCTGCAAGCGCTCGGGCTCGACGTCGAGTTGTTGCAGCAGGACGACGAGTAAGGGAGGGGTTGATACATGGAGCGTTCGAACCTGAGCGAGGTCCGTAGCTTCTTCGAGAAGCCAAAGCCCCTCAACGATTTCAATGCCATCAGATTGGGGTTGGCAAGTCCCGAAAAGATCAGGTCCTGGTCCCACGGCGAGGTGATCAAACCGGAGACCATCAACTACCGGACCTTCAAGCCCGAAAGAGACGGTCTTTTCTGCGCCAAGATCTTCGGCCCGGTGACTGATTGGGAGTGCTTGTGCGGCAAGTACAAGCGCATGAAGTACCGCGGCGTGGTCTGCGACAAGTGCGGCGTCGAAGTCACCAAGTCCAAAGTGCGGCGCGAGCGCATGGGCCATATCGAGCTCGCTGCGCCGGTCTCGCACGTGTGGTTCTTCAAGGGTCTACCCTCGCGCATCGGTCTCCTCCTCGACATGACCATGCGCGAGCTCGAGCGGGTGTTGTACTTCGAGGCCTATGTTGTGGTCGACCCGGGGGACACGAGTCTCGAGGACCAGCAGGTGCTGACCGAGGAAGAGTACCGCGAAGCCAAGGAGGAGTACGGCGAAGCCTTCGTCGCGGGGATGGGGGCGGAGGCGGTTCGAACACATCTCGAACGCCTCGATCTCGACGAGATGGCTGCCGAACTCCGCATGATCATGCGCACCGAGACCGCGATCATGCGCCGCCAGAAGGCAGCCAAACGGCTCAAGTTGGTGGAGGCCCTCAGGCGCTCCGGTAACCGCCCCGAGTGGATGATCGTGGAAGTGATCCCTGTGCTACCGCCGGAGCTGCGGCCGCTGGTGCCGCTTGACGGTGGGCGTTTCGCGACGTCTGATCTCAACGATCTCTACCGCCGAGTGATCAACCGTAACAACCGCCTCAAAAAGCTCCTCGATCTTCGCGCACCCGAGGTCATCGTTCGCAACGAAAAACGGATGCTGCAGGAGGCGGTGGACGCTCTCTTCGACAATGGCCGCCGTGGCCGGGTCATCAAGGGCTCCAACAACCGGCCGCTCAAGTCCCTGTCGGACAATCTCAAGGGCAAGCAAGGCCGGTTCCGCCAAAACCTTCTCGGCAAGCGGGTCGATTATTCGGGCCGCTCGGTGATCGTGGTCGGACCGGAGCTCAAGCTGCATCAGTGCGGGCTTCCGAAGAAGATGGCCCTCGAGCTCTTCAAGCCGTTTGTCTACCGGGAGCTCGAGAAGCTGGAGTTGGCGACAACCATCAAGATGGCAAAGGAGCTCGTCGAGTTCCAAACCCCAGAGGTGTGGGACGCCTTGGAAACCGTGATTAACGAGCATCCAGTGCTCCTCAACCGTGCTCCGACCCTTCACCGCCTCGGCATTCAGGCCTTTGAACCGGTACTGGTCGAAGGCAAGGCGATCAAGATCCACCCGTTGGTCTGCGCGGCCTACAATGCGGATTTCGACGGCGACCAGATGGCGGTCCACGTGCCGCTATCGCCCAAGGCGCAGATCGAGGCCCACGTCCTCATGATGTCGTCCCGCAACATCCTGTCGCCGGCGAGCGGGCGGCCGCTGGCGGTGCCGTCGCAGGACATGGTGATCGGGATCTACTACCTGACCACCGAGAACCCCCTGGCGAAGGGCGGCGGCAAGACCTTCGCTTCGGCCGAAGAGGTTTTCCTGGCGTACAACGCAGGTGTGATGGGCACCCAGGCGCCCATCCAGCTGCGGTATTCCGGACAGCTAATCGACCTGGTCGCCCAGGGGGGCAGCCAGGACCCGCTGCACTCCGACATGATCGACGTCGAAGACATGCTGCTTGAGACCACGGTCGGACGGGTGCTCTTCAATATGGAATTGCCGGAGGAGCTACCGTTCATCAACGGTCAGCTCCGCAAGAAGGGGCTTCAGAATCTGGTCGCCTTCTCGTTCATGAAAATGGGGCATGAGCCTACCGTGAGCCTGCTCGACAAACTCAAGGAGATCGGCTTTGAGTACGCCACCCGCTCCGGGCTGTCGCTGTCGAGTAACGACATGGTGATTCCCGACAGCAAACAGGCAAAGTTGGACGACGCGTACGCCGAGGTGGATGAGGTTGAAAACCAGCGCAGAAAAGGACTCATCACCGCCGGTGAGCGCCACAACAAGATCATTGACATCTGGCACCGGGTGACCGAGGACGTGGCCAAGGAGATGTTTACCGACATGTCCTCACTGGATGCGGAGTCGGGTGAGTTCAACCCGATCTTCATGATGGCGGACTCCGGCGCCCGTGGTTCGAAAGAAAGTACCTCTTCCTGCTCTTTTCTGGCCGTGATATCAAACATGATCGAGATAAACTCATAGATCTCACCTCTCTCATCCAGGATCGGTACCACCGTTGCTTCGACATAAAAGAGCTTGCCGCTGCTGTCAACATTTTGGAACTCCCCTCGAAAGATCTCTTTGTTGAGTTTTGTTGTCCAGAAAGCATCAAAATACCGATCGCTTGTCTTGTCAGACCTGACAAGCGCATGTGATTGGCCTATCAGCTCTTGCAGAGTGTGTCCGCTGAGTGT